>JBELDQ010000068.1:0-8217 GCA_042094215.1 Polaribacter sp.
AAAAACCCTAAACCAACCCTTTCAAAGCATCAAAATCGAGGCCACCATAATTTCCAGAGCTCATTAATAAGAGTGCGGTGTCTTTAAAGTCTTGGGCATATAAAAATTCTTTAAATTCTGTGGAATCCGTAAAAATGATGAGGTCTTCGCGTTCAAATGCATTGGCTATTTGTTCAGCGGTTACCGCATCGAGTTGTTTGATAGCAACTGCGTCTGGCGAATAAAACACCACGGCCTTATCTGCTGCATCCAATGCTCCTTTGTACTCGGCTAAAAATTCGGCATTCAAAGAACTATAGGTATGCAATTCTAAACAAGCCAGCAATGTTCTATTTTTATACTGCTCCTTCACCGCAGTGGTGGTTGCAGCGACTTTACTTGGACTGTGCGCAAAATCTTTAAACACCACGGTTGCTGTACTTTCTGCAATTTTCTCCAAGCGTTTGCTTGCGCCATTAAATGAAGCTATGGCTTCATAAAAATCATCTTCATCAATGCCCATGTGTTGGCAGATCCACTTGGCTCCTGCTAGGTTTTCTAAGTTGTGGTTTCCAAAAATTTCTAGGGGCAAATCACCTTCCGGAGTTTCTAAGTAGGTGGTGCCATTGTCTATGAAATGTTCTGGCAATGTATAGGGATATTTTTTAATGGAGTTGGTTGAGTTTTCTACCACCTCTTTTACTGTAGCATCCGTTTCATTATAGACCATGATGCCTCCATGTACCAATGAATCTGTAAAGGTTGTAAACTGCTCAACATAGTTCTCAAAGGTTGGAAAAACATTGATATGATCCCAAGCAATTCCGCTGATTAAGGCAATGTTGGGCTTGTACAAATGAAATTTTGGTCTTCTATCGATGGGTGAGCTCAAGTACTCATCGCCTTCTAATACCATAAACTCATTCTCTTCGGTAAGGTGCACCATGGTTTCAAAACCTTCCAACTGCGCTCCCACCATATAATCTACCTCTCTTTCATGGTAGTTTAACACATGTAACACCATAGAAGTAATGGTTGTTTTTCCGTGCGATCCTCCAATAACCACTCGAGTTTTGTCTTTGGATTGCTCGTATAAAAATTCTGGATATGAGTAGATCTTTAGTCCTAATGCTTGTGCTTTTAGCAATTCAGGATTGTCTGCTTTTGCGTGCATGCCAAGTATGACAGCATCGAGATCAGCGGTCAATTTCTCAGGAAACCAACCAAAGTTTTCTGGGAGCAATCCATACGATTTCAATCTTGTTTTTGAAGGATCGTGAATGGCATCATCGCTTCCCGTTACTTGGTATCCTTTGTTGTGCAGTGCAATGGCTAAGTTGTGCATTGCGCTTCCGCCAATGGCAATAAAATGTATGTTCATAAAAGCATCAGAATTTGCTCAAAAATATAAAATTAGAATGTATTGAACGGAACATCTTGGTAAAATATAAAAGAAAAACCCTGTCGAATGACAGGGTTTTAAAGTTTGGTTTGGTTTCTTTTCTTATTGAACTGCTTTCAGCGCGTCAATTTTCCCATATCCATGTTCTGAAGACTTGTTTGGGTAGTACTCTGCAGATTGCTTTAACTTCTCAAGCACCTGGCTACGAGACCAATTTGGGTGCTTTTCCCATACCAATGCAGCAATTCCTGCTGTTGTTGCGGTTGCTACAGAAGAACCTCCAACATAATCAGTTTTCCCATTGTAATAACTCAATACAGGTACGGTATTTCCAGATCCTCTTTCCATGGCAACGGTAAAGTCAATTTTTGAACCTGAGTGACACACGTCACAGTTTGAAGTTCCTGTTTCTTTGACTCCTGTTACAGCTACTGTCTCAGACATACTTGCTGGGAAGATTACACCATACCATGTGGTGAATGAGGTAGATGTACCACCGGCTGCAAAAATTAATTTTCCACGACTGTGCGCGTATCGAATTGCATCTTTAATTCTTCCAACACTAAATATATGACCGATAGACATTGAAATCACTTTCACATCACTTCTATTGGCCAGTGCCGTTAGGGCAGCGGCAACTCCTTTTTGTTCATGATACCCATCCAATACCACATTACTTGTAGCGCGGTATGATACTAGGTTTGCATTGTACGCAACACCTACAGGCAGTCCATCGTTGTTTCGAGGAGCAGTTGCTACAGCAGCCATACTCGTTCCATGTCCACATTTATCATTTACACCGTCAGTTTTGGAAGACCAAGGCCACCAAGAATCTACATAGGTCCCATATTTTTGTACGGTTCTTCCAGAAGAATAGCCATCATTGAAAGCGCTATTCATCCAACGCTGATCCTTAGACAAGCCTGTATCAATAACACCAATGGTTACCCCTCTACCTGTACTATGATTCCATGCATCATCTATATTATGAACTCCAAAACTCCAAGGCATTTTAGCATTCGGAGCGATGGTAGTATAATCTGAAGACCCTAAGGTTTCAATGTCATATCCACAACCTGAGGAACTAGAAGATGAGGACTTCGATAAGGGTGCATTCGCAAAGAAACGGTATCCACTTGGTTCTACATAACGAACGCTTTTACTCTTCAATAAACGCTCAATGGTCTCTTTATTAGAGATTTTAACATCTACTACGCTAATGAACTCGTCTTCTATAGGAGAAAGGGTTTTCATTGAAACCGCTTCAGCTTCCATGACTGAGGTTAACACCTCATTCTTGTAGGTCTCAGAGGAGACACCTTTGGCATACATTCCATCAGAAGTTCCATATCCCACTGTTAAGATGCTATCTCCTAAGAGGGTTGCACTCCAAATGGTATGCGCTGATGTTGAAGACCAATTAAATTCTCCACTATCTTCAAGTGACGTTTCAATAATTTTGTTAATTTCTTTAGCCGTAAGGGGCTCTTTTTGCTGTTCCTCAATTCGCAATACCTCTTCTTTTTTTGAACAGGAAACTACTACGATTGCAAGTAAAAAGCTAACTAAAATTTTTTTCATTTTGTTTGGTTTTAAAATTAAACGGTTGGCAATATAGTATTTTTAATTTAACTTTTCCTTAACACCTGTTTTACATGACTTCAATGGAACTCCTATTTTTTGAACCTGTCTATTGACAGGAGACAAGGATTGGCTTACCTGTTTTACAAAAAAAAGGCTGTTCGTATAGAACAGCCTTTTTTTCATTTTCAAAAATGAAATGATTTTATTTCTCATCTTCTTTTAGCACCACACGTGTTGGTGTATCGGTTCCGTTGATGATGCTCTCGGTTCCTATTGCAATGGCTCTGATGGTTTCTGTGATGTTTGCTATATTTAAGGTTTCTGCCTCATCAGAGGCTTTGTGGTAATGCACATCTACATCAATAGGTCCAGTAGAAAAGGTATGAGATGGAATGCCCAAGCGTGCCAGTGATGCATTGTCTGATCTGAAGAACAAGTTGAACTTTTTAAAAGGATCTGGGAACAGCTTGTATCCGGTGCCTTCAAGGTTTTTTTGAATGATTTTTCCGAAATCAGAACGTTCAAATCCGGTGAGCCAGGCTGTTTTAGGTCCGAAATTCGATTGCTTTCCAATCATTTCAATATTGATACCGGCCACAAACTTACTTGGGTCCACATCCTTGCCAAAATGTGTAGAGCCTACCAAGCCCATTTCTTCTGCAGTAAAGGCTACAAAAACAATGCTACGTTCATTGTTGTTTTTCTTGGTAAAATACTCCGCCAAGGCCATAACGGCTGCTGTTCCTGAAGCATCATCATCTGCACCATTATAAATGCTGTCCAAGACCCCTTCTTTTTTAATGATTCCGAGGTGATCGTAATGTCCAGATACCACCACATACTCATCCTTCTTAGATTTCCCTTCTAAAACACCAATCACATTAAAGGCGGTGATCTCTTCTTGGGTACGTCTATTTTTAAAAGTAAATGTTTGTCGGTAGCTCGTTAGGCTATCATAGGTTTTTAAGCCAATTCGTTTGAACTCTCCTTCAATGTACTGGGCTGCTTTTTCAATTCCGGGCGTTCCGGTGGCTCTTCCTTGCATGTCATCCGAAGCTAGGGTGTATAGATGTTTTCGAACGGTTGTGGTATCAATAGCAGCAACAGTCACCTCTTGCGTTACGGTTCTTTTTTTTGGTTGATTTTGACAGGCGTACAGGGCAACAATAGCCATTAAAAGTGTGCTTATTTTTTTCATTTTTCTTTAGATTTTAAAGCTTAAAGATATGAATTCAATTGCAATAATTATTTTGTATTTTTACGAAAATTTTTTCGAGACGATGAACCTTTCTTTACTTCCAAATATACAGCACACAGATGCAAACAACTTTTTTCTACTTGCCGGACCTTGTTCCATTGAGGGTGAGGATATGGCGATGCGCATTGCTGAAAAAGTAGCAGAGATTACCAACAAACTAGAGATTCCTTTTATTTTTAAGGGAAGTTTTAAAAAGGCGAACCGCAGTAGAATTGATAGTTTTACTGGGATTGGCGATGAAAAAGCATTGCAAATATTGCGTAAGGTTTCTGAAACATTCAAGGTTCCAACGGTGACTGATATTCATGAGGTAGCTGATGCTGAGCGCGCAGCTCAATATGTAGATGTGTTGCAGATTCCTGCATTTTTGGTACGTCAAACGGATTTGGTGGTTGCGGCGGCAAAAACGGGCAAGGTGGTGAATTTAAAGAAAGGACAATTTATGAGTCCGTCTGCTATGCAGCACGCGGTAAAGAAAGTAACAGATTCAGGCAATAACCAAGTCATGATTACCGACCGCGGTACCATGTTTGGATATCAAGATATGATTGTTGATTTTCGAGGGATTCCAGAAATGCGTCAATACGCACCTACGGTGTTAGATGTTACCCATTCTTTGCAGCAGCCTAACCAGAGCTCTGGTGTTACTGGCGGAAGACCCGATATGATTGAAACCATTGCACGCGCTGGGGTTGTAAACCAGGTAGATGGTTTGTTTTTAGAAACGCATTTTGATCCTGCCAATGCAAAAAGTGATGGTGCCAATATGTTGCACCTAGACCACTTAGAAGGGCTGTTACGCAATTTGGTAGCGATTCGAAAAACGGTAAACACACTCTAACAGCGCCTTTATTTATTTGATGCTTCAGTCCATGAGACTCCTATTTGTTCTTCTTTTGTTCTTCGGTACATCACTGCATGCTCAAGAGTATGCTGCAGTAGACAGCAAGGTTACAAACTATGGCCCCATGGGGTCTGCAGCCATGTTAGCTGCAAAAATTAAGACTGATTTCGCATCGGAGCACGATCGTGTACGTGCTGCTTTTCGATGGTTAACCGAAAATATTCGTTATGATCTCGCTGCGTATTACGCGCCAACGACTAGAAAAATTAGTTTCAGTTATCGCAACGAAGCAGAAAAGCAACAACGCATTCAAGCACATAAAGATGCGCTTATAGCAACCGTATTTTCATCGCGAAAATCGGTCTGTGAAGGCTATGCGCAGACCTTTAAAAAGCTTTGTGATTTGTTAGGCATTCGCGCGGTGGTCATCAAAGGATATGCACGAAATAATGGGAACGCCATTGGAACGTTGCCTACAGGTTCGAATCACGCTTGGAATGCGGTGTATTTGGATGCTGAGTGGAAACTACTCGATGCTACCTGGGCTGCAGGGTATGAAATAAACGGACATTGGAAAAAACAATTTACACCTTACTTTTACTTCCCAAAACCAGCTGTATTGTTGCAATCACATTTTCCTGAAAATGCACAATGGCAATTGGTTCAAGAGCCGGTTTCTAAAAAAGACTTTTCACTTCAACCTCTCATTGACATTGGTTTTTTTGCCAAAAACCTCACACTTCTCACCCCTCATACGGGGATACTACCTCCCAAACTGATTGATTTCCAAATTAAAGGACTCACCAAAGATCACGTTGTTGGGTATGTATTGAAAGGACAGCAATATGGTACAAGAGTTCCTGTACGTATCAAAAATGGGATTGGAAGCTTCTCCATTTCGTTGAACGGTAAAAAGCAGGATGCGTTGTCTATTTTTATTGATTCAGAGGTTGTTTTGGAGTACAAGATTCAGTAGCATGCTAACTTGTTCTTTTCACCAAAAAGCATCCTTAGAAATAGCTTCAGCTTGTTTTACATAAGGAATCATTCTTTACCGAACCTCTTTGTAGGTTTCATTTTTGTATCTTCGTTTGCTCTATGAAAAAACACAAGCAGCTCGTTACAACTACTTCCATGAATTTTGCATTAAGGAGTCGCCCTAGTTTTTTTATAGGCACCTATCTTATTGTGTTTGCATTGGTCACAAGGGCGGTGCTATCTGGCTTTATTACAGATGCCTCTGCCTTTTCATTTTTAACAGTTGACCTTTTAGAAATGGTACTCCTCCTATTCTCACTGCTTCTACTTCTCTTTGGGTTGCTAGCCCTTTTCTTTGGCAATAGGTCTCACCTACGAAGTATGGGGTATGCCCTTTGGAATAGGAAGTCTAAAAAAGTAATGTGGTTGCTATTTCTATTGCTTGGCATAGGCTACACGCTAGGCCTTTACTTGCTGCGAAATGGATACGAACTCTATATCATTCCGACCTGTATTGTCTATTACGGATTCATGATCATTGGCTTGAATTTTTCCAAGCACCTTTCGTTGTATTTGTTTTCGTTGTGTTGCATCTGCATAGGTTTTCTTCCGTTGTGTGTTGATGGCTTTGGGTTGTATTCCATCGGTATTTTAGGAATTGCACATTATATCTTCTCTTATATACAGCATCGAAAAAGACGCTTTTGATAGGAACTCAGGCCGTTGGTGCTTGCATTCTCCTAATAGAAACACCACTCCTTCTAAAAGTACTGCTTTTTAAAAAAAAGTTTGTTTTTTTATAAAAGAAAGCATTACTTTGTAATTCAAAGTACTTTAGCTATGAATAAAAAGGATTATTTAAAAGACATTTCTCACATAAAAACCCTTATGGGTCGCTCTTCACTGTACCCATCACTCAGTGGACTTTCGAGCGTCTACACAGGCATCTATTGTCTTATTGGTGCGGTGTATTTTTATACAACAGAAATAACAACCCATACCTATTCCCCAAATGTGGCCATTGCAGTTTTTTTACTTCTTGTAGGAATGAGTCTTCTTACCTCAATTTATTTTACAAAAAAAAGAGCTCAGGAACTACATGAAAAAGCATGGACACACACCACAAAACAGCTCTTAACAACATTCTCAATAACATTTAGTATTGGCGCTGCTTACATTCTGGTCTTGGTTTTTCAAGAAAAATACGAAGAAATCATTCCGTTGGTTCCTTTGGTATACGGGCTCTCCTTGCTCCATGCTGCAAAACATACAGAAAACATGCTAAGACCGTTGGGCATTGCACAGGTCATCATTGCATTTTTATGCATGCTTTTTATTGAGCAGAGTTTTTGGTTTTACACACTAGGTTTTGGTGTGATACATCTTGTAAACGGACTCATTATATATTATACATACGATAAAAAATAGAGACACTGAAGAATATACTTTTACATATCAACAAATCATTTGATCACCGAATTCGATTGGGCATCATGACTGTTTTAATGGTGAACGAATCGGTTGACTTTAAAACACTAAAGGAACTGCTCTCGGTCACTGATGGCAACTTAGCGAGTCATATTAAATATTTAGAAAAGGAATCCTATATCTCTGTCGAAAAACAATTTATAAACAGAAAGCCAAATACAAAATACGCAGCAACCCCTTTGGGAAAACTTGCCTTTAAAAAACACATACATGCCTTGGAAAAATTAATTCAACAACAGTAACCCAAAAATTTTTAATCCTTCACTTTGAATTTCAAAGTTCTTTTAAAAACACAACACGAATCAATATCAATATCTCCCCAAAAAAACAGCGGGATCACCTCAACTAAATGTATTAAATATCAAACGCTATGAACAAAAAAATCAGTCTCTTTATCTTGTGCCTTGTTGCCTACTTCAACGCCTTTTCACAAGACATTATCGAACAAAAAGATGGTAAAAAATTAGAAGTTATCATTAAAAAGGTCACTAAAAACACCATTACCTACACTTTCTTTGGCGATCCGAATACCGTAACACATAGTATAGACAAAGTACTTGTTGCCAACATTGTATTTTCTTATGGTCAAAAGAATATCGATTTAAAAGATCCCGAAAAGAATCCTTATTATTTCATGGATGACAAAATTAATAATGTCATGCTCAACTTCTCTGCTTTGGGCGG
>JBELDQ010000068.1:8317-10279 GCA_042094215.1 Polaribacter sp.
GCGTAGCGCCTCCTAATATCGCGAATCATGTCTTCCAAACCATTCAACTGCAATTCATAGACGAGTCCGAGCATCTGGCCTAATTTCCCGTTTGGAAAGCCTTTGTTGTGGTACCAAACCACATAGTGCTCGGGTAAATCTATCAAAAAAGTGCCTTTGTACTTGCCAAAAGGCATGCGCATTTTGGCAAGGTCTATTAAAAACTGTTGGTCTTGGAGCATGTTATTCTTTTCCGTCTACGTAGTCTTGTAAGTAGGCATAGCGCTCGGTGAGGGTTCCGTTGGCAGTGGTCATTTTTGCACGTGCTAAAATCCCTTCTTTATCTTCATTGTAAAAGGCAGGAATTACATGTTCTAAAAACAGCTCGCCAAAGCCTTCACTGGCATCACGAGGCAATTCGCTTGGCAAATTGTCTACTGCCATCACCACAATTGCGTCTTTGTCTTTATAGTCGATTTCTGACTCTGTGGCAGCATGGTATCCATAAATAGGATCTGCAATGGTTGAAGGTCTAATGGTGGTAGCCACAGGCCCATCAATATCACAAGAAATATCGGCTACATATTTGATCTTGAAATCAGCTGCTTTTGCATCTTCTCTGGTAAACAAAAACGGCGCTCCATCTCCGTAGAAATGTCCGGCGATAAAAAAGTCAGTCACTTTTGCAAAACGCATAAAATCGGATTGGTAGTTTTCTGGGTGCTTGTAAAAATCTTGACGGTCTAACTGTTGTCCGTCTTTGCGTTTGTTGTAGTCTAAGACATCTATCAAACAGTACACAGGCTCCTCAAAAGACTCATTTAAATACGCATCGATGCTTACGCTTTTGATGTGCATGGCATCGAGCATTTCTTTAGCGCCCATGGCTACCTTTCCAGATCCGGTTAATAGGATTTTAAGGGCAGGCATCTCTTGTGCGTTTAAGGCTGCAATAAGAGCTTGTTGGTCTGGAAGTGTTTCTGCTTTTGGCAAGGAAAAACGTTCGTTTGCCAACCCAATCGCGCGAAACCCGTTGTAGGCTCCCACAATACCTGCATAGCGACCAAAACCAATCAATCGCGCACCATTTGCTTTCACAATGGTTTCGTGGTCATAGAGTTCAATGTTTTTCTTTAAGACCGTTTGCAAAAGCTTTCTATTATAGTCCGCTTTTTTGATGGTATGCGAGAAGAAAAAGTATTTCTTATTTGGAATCAACGCCTCTAAAGGGACCTCTTTTACCCCAATCATGACATCGCAATCTGACAGGTCAGCTACCACAGTGGCACCTGCATGTTGATAGTCGGCATCCGAAAAGATACGGACCTCAGAAGATTCAACGGCAATGTGTGCTTGTGGGTAGGTTTTTGAAAATGCGGCTACTTTTTCTGGTGAAAACACCACGCGTTTATCTGGTGGATTTTTACGCTCTTTTATAATTCCAAACTTCATCTTTCTATGGGTACTAAATTTGGCTCGAAGATATTTCATTTTATAATTCCATACAACCCTTCTTATTGTGAATTTTATTTTTAAATTTGCCTGCTCTAGTGACCTGCTGTTTTGCAGAATTCACCAGACCAACGGGGACGACTGGTTTTGACAGCGAGACGCGTTAACATGTAAGCATACCGAGGAATGAGATCAGGACTCGTAAAACTTATCTCAACACTTTTAAACGGCGAAGATAACTACGCTTTAGCAGCTTAATAACCCGAATTACAGTACGGTTCAAGCCTCGGCACACTAGGTGTGCATGCTTTATGTCCACGAACAGCCTTGGTTTACGGCGTTTCACTTTTGGGCATCGTAAAAGTAAACATAGCATTGCTGGCACTTCGACAGCAGCGCGAAACTAAAGAAGATAAGCTTGTGGTGGATTGTTTTTAATCAGCTACCGGTCGAAAATTAAGTAAAAACTAAGTATGTAGAAAGCATTTTGGCCGCTTGTTTGGACCCGAGTTCGATTCTCGGCGTCTCCAC
>JBELDQ010000069.1:0-6189 GCA_042094215.1 Polaribacter sp.
CAACGGAGCGGAAAAAGGTTCGTCTTTAAGGTAACAATTAACAAATGAATCAAACTAAAGATTTACACAACCAACTGATAGAAGCTTGTAAAGAGAATGATACAAGAGCTCAAATGCAGGTCTATGATCTTTACAGTAATGCGATGTTTACAATAGCACTGAGGTATGTTAAAGATTCTTTTGTCGCAGAAGATATGATGCAAGACTCGTTTATAAAAGCCTTTCAAAGTATGCACTCGTTTAAAGGAGAAGTGAGTTTTGGAGCTTGGATCAAAAAAATTGTCATACATCATAGCTTGGATTGGTTGAAAAAGAAAAAAATCGAGTTCGTTGCTATAAATGAAGAGGTTTATGAAAGAGAACAAGAAAAAGAAGATTGGACTATTGCGTCTAGTTTACAAGCAGATGTTATTGCCAATGGAATACAAAGCTTAAAAGAAAAATACAGCCTGGTTTTGTCTTTGTATTTGTTAGAAGGATATGATCATCAAGAAATAGCACAGGTATTAGGAATTTCAGAGGTTACATCGAGAACCCATTTAATGAGAGGCAAAAAGCAATTGCAAGAACTTTTAAAAGACCACGAATATGTCGAAGGATATTAGAGAAATCATGAAAAGTTATAAGGACCAAGAAACTTCTTTGTCTGCAAATCATAGAAATAAATTTCAAGATAGGCTGCTGAAAGAAGTTCACAAACAACCTAAGAAAAAAAAATACAGATGGTTACAGCTTGCCGCATCTGTAGTGTTCATAGTAAGTGTGTCTATTGGCTATTTGAACACAGACACGCTAGAAGAGAGCCCAATAAAAATCACAAAAGAGATCCGTTTAGGTAGTTTATCTCCTGAATTTAAATCTATTGAGAACTATTACACAAATAGCATCAATTACGAGATAAGTAATTTAGATGTAAATGAAAATAATAAAGAAATTCTAGATGGTTATTTGGCTAAAATAGGCGAATTAACTACTGAATATAAATCATTAACTACAGAGCTCAATACAAAAGGAGTTAATGATGAAGTCATCAATGCATTGATAAACAATTTGCAAGTACGATTACAGTTATTGCAGCGATTAAAAAAACAGTTAAACGATTTAAAACAATTAAATTCAGCACAAAATGAAACTCAAAACCTATAAATGTATTGGATTTTTGATAGCTACGTTTTTTATAAGCGGTTTACAAGCACAAGAATTTGATAAAAAGTTCAACGAGACTTTTAAAGTAAATAAAGACGTCTTAGTAGCAATTAATGCTTCGAATGCAGCGATCAATGTAACCACATGGAATCGAAATGAAGTAGCTGTAGAGGCAGTAATTACTGTAGAAGGCTTGTCAAAAAAAGAAGCTCAAAAGTTTTTAAAGAACTGGGAATTTGAAGCACTAGGGAATAAAAATAAAGTACAAATAAAAGCAAATGCAAACAGATTTTTGCATTTTGGAGATAAGGATTTCAATTTCGATTTTGATTTTGGAGATTTTGAAATTCCAGAATTTAATTTTGACAATTTTAAAATAGAAATTCCTGATTTTGAGATGCTAGAGATCCCAATTCCAGAAGTTCCATTAGATTTCAATAAAATTTGGGAAGAAATTGATAAGCATGATTTTGATAACAGTGATGATGCAAAAACATTTTCATATCAATCAAATGGAAAAAAGAAAAAGGTAGTGATTACGTCTAAAAAAGAATGGGAGAAATTTAAAAGGTCTCGTGAATACGATAGAATGAAAAAAGAGCTAAGAAGAACTATTAAAAAAGCGACAGATGAGATTCAAAATATTGATATGAAGAAAATTCATGAGCAAATCAATAAAGCCAAAGAGCAATATGAAAATATTGATATGGTTCAAATCAAAGAAAGTTTAGCTGCTGCCAAAAAAAGCATCGAAAAGATGAAGAGTAAAATGGCTACTAGCTATAAAAGTGGGAAAGAGGTGCTTATAATTGCAAATGAAATTAGTAAAAAGAAAGTGAAAATCACTAGAGAAATTACGATTAAAGTACCCAAAGGAGCACAATTCGATGTAAACACGAGACACAGTAAAGTAAACTTGCCAAAAGGTAACGTCTCAGGTAAAGTATCCTACGGAACCTTTACCGCTGACGGAATTCATGGAGGAGATGTAAAGATTTATTCTGCTCCGATAAACATAAATACATTACAAGGAAGCACAGTATCAATACATAACACAACCGATGCAACTATTGCATCGGTTGTGAATTCAACGTTGAAATCAAATTCTTCAAACGTAAAAATTGGTTTGGTTAAGAGCAATGTACATGTAACAAGTGAATTTGGAGCATTGGTAGTTTCAAAAATGATTCCAACGATTGACAATTTTGAACTAGCATTAAGTCAATCAGAAGCAATCATAGACGGAGAGGTATTTGTAAATAATTTAAAGATTGATCTTTATACTAATGCAAATGAAAAAGAGTACTTTAAAAAAGTAAAAAAAGGGTTACAACTCAATGGGGAATTTGCGCTCAAAACAAAAGATAAGAACGTTAAAGTGAATGGGAAATTCAGTACTTTAACATTACAAAAATAGGAATTTGTATATTTTTCAATATTCGTTATTTTAATAAACTTCTAACAAAACAGCACTTCGTTTTTATAGAAAAGTACCTATCTTTACGCTTCGTAAAAATATAAGTATTCATGGAAATCTATAAAGATAATCAACTTAAAGTATACAATTCGCTCTCTAAAAAGAAAGAACTTTTTAAACCAGTAACTGAAGGTAGAGTTGGGATGTATGTTTGTGGGCCTACTGTGTATAGCAATGTACATTTAGGAAACGTTAGAACGTTTATGTCTTTTGATGTCGTGTTTCGTTATTTATTGCATTTAGGCTATAAAGTGAGGTATGTACGAAATATTACCGATGCAGGTCACTTAGAGAATGATGCTGATGAGGGAGAAGATCGTATTTCTAAAAAAGCACGTTTAGAGGCAATAGAACCTATGGAGGTTGTACAGCGGTACACTGTTGATTTTCACGAAACATTAGCACAGTACAATTTTTTACCACCAAGCATAGAACCAACGGCTACAGGACATATTGTGGAGCAAATAGAAATGGTTAAAGAAATCATGGATAAGGGTTTTGCCTATGAAGTGAATGGATCTGTCTACTTTGATGTGTTATCCTATAACGAATCTTCCGATTATGGAATCCTTTCTGGTCGTAAAATAGAAGATGCAGCTCACAATTCTAGAGCTTTAGATGGACAATCAGATAAAAAAAACCCACAAGATTTTGCCTTATGGAAAAAAGCCGATGACCGTCATATTATGCGTTGGCCATCACCTTGGTCTGAAGGTTTTCCTGGTTGGCATCTCGAGTGTTCGGTAATGAGTACAAAATATTTGGGAGAACAATTCGATATTCATGGAGGTGGAATGGATTTAAAGTTTCCTCATCATGAATGTGAAATAGCTCAATCGCATACTTGTAGCGGAAAAACTCCAGTGAATTATTGGATGCATGCAAATATGCTTCTGTTGAATGGTCAGAAAATGGCAAAGTCAACTGGGAATTTTGTGTTGCCTAAAGAAATAATTACAGGAGATAATTCGGTATTGAGTAAAGCATTTGCGCCGAGTGTAGTTCGTTTTTTTAACATGCAAGCACACTATAGAAGTATTTTAGACTTCGCAAGTGATGCCCTAGAGGCTTCGGAAAAAGGCTATTTTAAATTAATGGAAGCATTCAATACTTTGGACTCGATACACGTATCTAAAACATCTAGCTTTGATGCAGCGTCTTGGAGACAACGTTGTTATGACGCTATGAATGATGATTTTAATACACCAATTTTAATCGCACATTTATTTGAGGCTGTTAAAGTAATCAATCAATTAAAGGATCAAAAAGCAAGCATTACAACTCAAGATTTAGAACTCTTAAAAAATACAATGCACGCATTTATTTTTGATGTTTTGGGATTGACAAACGATACAAAAAAAGAGAGTGCTGATAAGATCGATGGCGTGGTAGAACTCTTGATTAAGTTACGAAAAGAAGCAAGAGACAACAAAGATTGGGCTTTGTCTGATCAAATTAGAGATGAGTTGATTGCTTTAGGGATTCAGTTAAAAGACGGTAGGGAAGGTACTACCTTTTCAATCAATTAATTTGAAGAAGCTACTCACATATCCTTTTATCATCTTAGTACGTTTTTATCAAGCGGCCATATCTCCTTATACTCCTTCTACATGCCGGTATTCACCTACGTGTTCTCACTACACCATTGAAGCCTTAAAAAAGCATGGCTTGTTTACTGGTGGATGGTTGTCTATAAAAAGAATTTTAAGCTGTCATCCATGGGGTGGACAAGGCTATGACCCTGTGCCAGAAAAGGGGGGGATTAAGAGCGAAAAACAACATAAAGAATAACTAATCTTGCAACTAGATTGGTTCACTTCGTGTATATTAGCAAAAAGAATTAAAACATATTAAATGAATTTTTTATCAATAGTTTGGGATCCATCATTAGGAATCGATTTAGGTTTTTTTGTCATCAGATGGTATAGTTTAATGTTTATTGCTGCGTTTGTTTTAGGACTCAGATTGATGAAGAAAATTTTTATAGAAGATCATATATCTGTAGAAAAGTTAGATTCCTTGTTTATGTATACTTTCTTTTCTATGCTCATAGGAATGCGATTGGGAGATGTCTTTTTTTACAGTTGGGATTATTATCAGCACCATTTATTAGAAATTATTCTACCTTTTAAAGAAAATGCAAACGCCTCTGCTTTATTTGGTCTTGTAAAAGGATGGGAGTTTACCGGTTTTACTGGTTTTGCTAGTCATGGTGCGGCAATTGGTATTATAGGTGCGCTGTACTTTTACAGTAAAAAAATTATTCAAAAGCCATTTTTATTTATTTTAGATAGAATGGGAATCATGGTTGCCTTGGCGGGCTTTTTTATTCGTTTAGGAAACTTCTTCAACTCAGAGATTTATGGAAAAGCAACAGAAAGCTCTTATGGCGTTATTTTCAAGGCTTCTGATCCAGATTTAGTGCCTAGACATCCAACACAATTATACGAAGCCTTTAGTTATTTACTGCTGTTTTTTGTCTTGTGGAGATTGTATTGGAAAACAGATGCAAAACAAAAATCAGGGTATTTGTTTGGGGTTTTCTTTGCAGTACTTTGGACGTTACGATTCTTGATTGAGTTTTTAAAAGAAGCTCAAGTAGACGGAAGAGAGGATTGGGTGTTGAATTCGCTAAATACAGGTCAAGTTTTAAGTATCCCATTAATTATAATCGGTCTTGCACTTGTTTTTAAGAAAAGATAGATAGAATTAAAGATCATTGGAAGTGTTTTGTAGTTATTACTGCTGTCACTATTAACAAATCACATACTACAAAAATCGCATGTTTAGCTATTGCTACCTTGCGATTTTTGCATTGTAAAGTGTTATTCTTTTTGTTCTATCAAATTAATCTTGCTGATAGTTTTGTCTTTAATGGAAACTATACATACAGTAAACCTTCACGTTTTTGAAGTTATAAAGCAGCGTACCAACGTGAAGTTTTACCAGACTTACCAAAATTAAACGGACTAAATTCTAGTCCCAAAAAGAAGCTATATCGTATGGTGTTGTCTTGATATCTATACAATAGGTCTGTTCGTTCTGTAAGTTGATGTATGGCGCCTATTTTGAGCCATTCATTTACCTTATACGACATTTCTCCATTACAAGACCAACTTCCTTCAGAGTTTGAAAACCTATTGATAACACCATAGTACATGGTAGTAGTTACTTCAAAATTTTTGAGGAAATTGAGATTTGATACAGAAAACCTGTTAAATGTATAGCCAACGCCAAGTGATAAACGTTTAAAAGTGTCTTGAATATCAGCCTGTTCATATTCAGGAACGATAACGAGATATCCAAAGGCTTTCTGCTTGGTCTGAATCTTCATGTTCATAATGACATTCATAGTGCCTGGTTCATTGCTTCTCGTATCACCTAAAACCATGAGTCTGGCGTCTTGGTAGACAGATAAACTAATTTTTTCTTGCGAAGTACTGGTTACTTGTGCGAATAAAGTTAGGAAAATTATAACAAGTTTCCCTGGGTGGTTTAGTATTTTCATTATTTGGAGGATTAATGAGTTACTAAGGGGGATACCTAAGATATGAAAAAAAAACAAC
>JBELDQ010000069.1:6289-10257 GCA_042094215.1 Polaribacter sp.
TTGGAGGATTAATGAGTTACTAAGGGGGATACCTAAGATATGAAAAAAAAACAACTTTGTCAAGGGGTATAAATACCTGATTTTAGGTTTGTGGTCCTTTTTTATAGGTTTTGGTGGTTATCATTTTATAGTATTTCACACAATAGGAACTGAGATGAAGGCAAAAAAAACCTTTACTAGAGTGAAAATGTTTGAATAATATAAAGTATAAAAAAATGTTTTTTAAATCTATATGTTAACCATAATTCTAATGAATAATTGTTGTTCACTTAATTGATTTTTAACGAAGTCAAAACAAACGCTTACACTTTTGCGAGAAAACACTTAGTTCTAAACCTTTGTATAAAGCTTGATTTGTTATCCAATACATCTCTTATTTGATTTCATTGAGCTCTATAGCCAATACTCAAGACTTGTAAGTCATTACTTACTGTCGTTTTAGGGTTCATACTATTGAAATTTAAGTTGTGCAAGATAATGTTTCGAGCTTCCTGTATAACTCCCTTTTTACATATAGCTTCGTATAAATAGTAGTACTAAGGTGATTCTAGTTAGCGCTGTATTTTTTATCTGAAAATTAGATCGATATCCTTTACAAATCTAAGTTTAGGGGAAAAATAAAACCCAATCTATGAAGATTGGGTTTTATAGGTTTAAAAAAGAAAGCTATTATCCTTTTACTTTATTTTTGAAGGTATCAAATTTAGAGTCTTCTTTTTTAGGCCAGCTATTGTTTGAGGTATCTACATCTGCCGTTTCTAAATCTGGATCTATTTTGATGCTCTTAATTTCTTGCGTACTCGCAAAGACTCTTTTTACAGAGTTGTCATCCATTCTCCAAATCTGAGCAGGGAACGTTTTTCTTTCTTTCGTTCCGTCAGCATAGGTCAGTTCAACGATAATCGGCATTACTAAACCTCCAGGTTTGTCGAATTCAACTTGATATAGATAAGAAGGCACTTCTTTTGTGTTTTTTACATGTGCGTTCATAGCAGCAGCATTGGCATCTTCTTTTTTATCTGTGATATAGACCAAGTCTCCTAGGTTGTCAAAGTAGCTTTTGTATTGCTCTTTTAATTTTTTAACACGTTCGCTAGGTTTATTTGTTAGATATAAAGGTTTTACAGATTTAATTCCAATGTCAGTTACATCTGTGGTATAAAACCATCCTCTCCAAAACCAATCTAGGTCCATTCCAGAGGCATCTTCCATAGATCTAAAGAAATCTGCAGGCGTAGGATGCTTAAACATCCAACGTTTAGAGTAGGTTCTAAATGCGTGATCAAATAATTCTGGACCCATAATTGTTTTTCTCAACATGTATAGACCAGCGGCTGGCTTTGTGTATGCATTCGGTCCAAATTGCTTTACATAATCTCCTTGTGACATAATAGGAGAGAGGTTTGATTGATCTCCGCCCATGTAACGTGTAATTCCTTGTGCAGGGTTGATTGCAAATAATTCAGGGTCATACTTAAGTTCAGCTAAGATTTCAACAAAAGAGGTCAATCCCTCATCCATCCATGTCCATTGACGCTCATCTGAGTTTACAATCATTGGAAAGAAGTTATGTCCAACCTCATGAGTAATCACTCCAATCATTCGTTTTTTCGTTCTATCAGTGTACGTTCCATCAGGATTTGGTCTTCCAAAGTTAAAGCAAATCATAGGGTACTCCATCCCTTGGTCTTCAGCATGAACAGAAATCGCTTTGCTGTATGGATAATCAAATGTCAATTTTGAAAATTCAATTAAGGCATTGGCAACAGCTCTTGTAGAGTGTTCTTCCCATAGTGGATTCCCTTCTTTTGGATATAAAGAAACGGCCATTATTGTTTTTCCATTGATATCCGTTGCCATTTCATCCCAAATGTATTTTCTTGAGGAAGCAAATGCAAAATCACGTACTCTTTTTGCGTTAAAGTGCCATGTTTTTGTTTTTGTTGAACGTCCTTTTTCTGCTTTTTCAGCTTCCTTTTGAGTGACAATCATTACAGGATTATCAAAAGATTTTCTTGCTTTAGAAAGACGGTTGCGCTGTTGCTTTGTAAGCACCTCTTTTGGATTTTGCAATTCACCAGTTGCATTTACAATATGGTCTGCAGGCACGGTTAATTTTACATCGTAATCTCCAAATTCTAAGGCAAATTCACTACGACCCCAGAACTGCATATTTTGCCATCCTTCTACATTGTCATAGACACACAATCTTGGGAAAAATTGTGCAATGGTATAATTGTTATTTCCATCAGGAAATGCCTCATATCCAGAACGACCACCATCTTTTCTATAGTTATTTACTAAGTAGTTCCATTTGATTCTAAATTCAAATACTTCACCTGGTGCTAATGCCTTAGGTAAATTCACACGCATCATAGTTCTGTTGATGAAGTGAGATAATTTGGTTCCGTTACTTTCAACAGTTTCAATGTTAAAACCAAAACCTTTTTTCTCCTTCATGTATGATTTTTTGAAGTTTTCTGGTGTGATGAAAACTGAAGCCCCTCCAGAGTTAGCATCTGGTGTTTTAGAATCATCTGCTCTCATGTTTTGATCTAATTGGACCCATAGGTATTCTAAGTGATCTCTTGAGTTGTTATGATAGGTAATATTTTCATCACCGTAAATGCGATTGGTAGCCTCATCCAATCTAATATCCATAACATAATCCACTTTTTGTTGTGTGTATTGATGTCCTGGTGCTCCCGATGCAGCATGAATTGTATTGGGTGTAGCCAATACATCTTTCATCTGTCTAAATTTGTTTTGATCTGTGTGTCCTTTTTGCGTCTTCTTTTTCTCTTCTTCCTGAGCAAAAGCTGAGGTAGCTACAAAGAAAGCAGAAAAAAGTAGTAAACCGATTTTTCTCATTTTTGTGTATGTATTTGAATTGGGTTTTATTGATTTTGAAAAGTACTAAAACTATTGCAATTAAGTTGCAATTAGCAGTGATTTTTAACAAAGCTTTATCAACATGATGCAAAGCTCGTTCATCAAAAAAAGCGACATGAAACATATCGCTTTTTTTCTTGAAACATAAAGGTTTATCCTTTTACTTTGTTCTTGAACTTTCCAAACTTGTTTTCCTGTTGTTTTGGCCAACTATTGTTCGTTGTATCTACATCTGCAGTTTCCAAATCCGGATCTAAGGTAATGTTTGTTATTTCTTTATCAGAGTTGATGGCCTTTGTGACTTGCTTGTCATTCAACCTCCAAATTTGAGCAGGGTATGTTTTTCTTGATTTTGTTCCATCTTTATAAGTGAACTCAACAATAATAGGCATTACTAAACCACCAGGTTTGTTAAATGTAATTTCATAGAAAAATTCAGAATTAGCTGTTTTATCTGCACCAAATGCTGCACCTTTTGTCGTATCCTCTATAAACTGTACACGATCATTAGCTGCTTCTTTTGTGTAAAACTTCTTCACGTTTTGAATCCCGATGTCTGTAACATCAGTCGTGTAAAACCAACCTCTCCAAAACCAATCTAAATCCATGGCAGATGCGTCTTCCATGGTTCTAAAGAAGTCTGCAGGTGTTGGGTGTTTAAATTTCCATCGTTGTGCATATGTTTTGAATGCGTGGTCGAACAGTTCACGACCCATAATGGTTTCTCTTAAAATCCATAGGGCAGTGGCAGGTTTTCCGTATGCATTGTTACCAAAACTGTATACGTGGTCTCCTTTAGACATGATTGGCGCAAGTCTAGATTGATCTCCATTCATGTACTTTACAATATTTTTAGGATATCCTCTTGTTATTGGAAAGTCCTTGTCATAATCTAACTCTGCTAGCATTTCCATATAGGAGTTCAACCCTTCATCCATCCAAGTCCATTGACGTTCATCAGAATTGACAATCATAGGAAAAAAGTTATGTCCAACTTCATGAATTGTCACTTTGATCATTCTGTATTTTGTTCTATCAGAATAGGTTCCGTCTGCATTTGGTCTTCCCGGATTGAA
>JBELDQ010000070.1:0-10105 GCA_042094215.1 Polaribacter sp.
CTCATATTTTGTATCTCTTTCATCGCTATTTGTTTTTAAGTTGAACGGCCTTGTGAATTGCTTTTCGAATTCTAGGGTAGGTGCCACATCTACAAATATTCCCGCTCATGGCATCATCAATAGCTTTATCTGTTGGGTTGGGATTGCTATTTAAGAGTGATGTAGCGGCAATTAATTGACCGGATTGACAATAGCCACATTGGGGAACATTCAATTCTTCCCAAGCTTTTCTGAGGTAGTTGAGTGTTTCTGTTGAGCCTTCAATGGTTGTTATTTTTGCGCCAATACCATAGCTCACAGGCAAGCTACAGGATCGGACTACTTCCCCATCCATAAGTATAGAGCATGCTCCGCATTGACTAACGCCACAGCCATATTTAGTGCCGGTTAATCCTATAATATCCCTGATAGCCCAAAGAAGAGGCATCTCATCAAGTGCTTCTATATGGTAATCTTTTCCGTTGATTGTAAGCGTTTTCAATAAATTTTATTTTTTATTAAGAGTTACCAAGTTACTCTTTTTTTCAAATTTCAGAGAATTTTAACGGTTTTTAACGTTTACAAAGGCATTGTTTTATTTGTGATTTTCAAGTGCCTTTTTTATTTTTTCTTTAAATAAACGAGCTATGTCTTTTTTTTAGATAGTTTAAAGGTCGATTTTATCGAAATCATTCGTTTTAAAGCCGTTAAAAAGGTATCTTAGCAGCAAATAAGAAATAACATCAATTTTGATGTTTTTTATGCGGGTATAAGCGAATGAGTCACGGTTATGTTCGAAAATTATAAGAATGAGCATTTCTGTGCAGAATTTGTATCTTCTTATGATTTCATTGAAAACAGAGATTTGCTTTTTCTATTATGTAATCAAACAAAGCTTCATGTCGAAACCGATTTACAGTAAAAATGAGTCTATAAGTACCTTGCCGGAGTTAGTATCGGCCCTTCAAGTAAAAGAGAAAAAGGAGTATGGTGCTGTTTTAAAAGAGATGAAGATACCGCTTCAAGAGTTTGAGAAGTACGCAACTTGGTCAGATAGATGTTACACACGAAATCGTATTGAAGAGAACTCCGATTTTGAGTTGATTTTAATTTGTTGGTCAAAAGCTCAAAAAACAGCAATTCATGATCATGGAGGAGAAGAATGTTGGGTGTTTGTTGTAGATGGAGAATATGGAGAGAATATTTACGAGAAAAATGATCTAGGGGAATTAAAGCTTGTAAAAAACCTGAAGATGAAATCTGGAGATGTTACTTATATGATTGATTTTATGGGGTTTCATAACCTAGAAAATCACTCTAAAGGGAAGGCAATGTCTTTGCATTTGTATGCGAACCCTATTAAGAAGTGCAATGTGTACGATGCTGATAAAAAGGTGTTTGTATGCAAAGAGTTGTTTTATGATACAATAGAAGAAATTCATCAATAAGAATTAGAAAATAAAAATATATGTCTGAATTAAGTGCTGATTTAATACTGTTTAATGAACTAGCAGAAGTATTATTAAACGAAGAAGAAAAGCATCCTGTAGCAAAGCGTATTGCCGCTAATGAGTTGTACAATACCGTAGATTTGTCTTTAGACAAAAGAGGTATGGTAGATGCTGCTTTTAAAGAGGTACTTAAAGAGGTGCTTGTGGCTACTCCAAAAACAGCAACGAGTCTATTTTTCAATCAATTGTTTGGAGGCAGGCAGCATAAAGCTGTTTTGGGAGATTTATTAGCTGTTTTATTAAATAATAGCATGTACACCTATAAGGTTGCAGGGCCTCAAGTAGGAATTGAACAGGAAATAATTAGGAAGTCATGTGGGATGATTGGCTATGGTTCTGAGAGTAATGGTACATTTCCAACAGGAGGGTCTATGAGTAATTATATGGCTCTTGTGATGGCGAGAGATGCAAAAGATCCGGCATGTAGAGCTCATGGAATGACAAAGCCTTTAATTATGTATACCTCCAAAGAGTCGCATTATTCGAACGCTAAAAATGCGAGTTTTGCAGGGATGGGAAGAGCGAATGTTCGGTATATTGAGTCAGATTCAAAAGGGCTTATGATGCCTACAAAATTAGAAGAGCAGATACAAAAAGATATTCGAGATGGATGTATTCCTACTTTTGTGAATGCCACGGCCGGAACCACTGTATTGGGAGCTTTTGATCCGATAAATGCAATTGCAACAATCACAGAAAAGTATCATATTTGGTTGCATGTAGATGGTGCCTACTGCGGTTCAGTTATTTTTTCTGATCAGAAAAAACATTTGCTAGCGGGTGTTGAACGGTCCGATTCATTTAGCTACAATGCCCACAAAATGCTTGGAACGCCATTGACATGTTCTATTATTTTGGTAAAAAATAAAAAACACTTACACGATTCTTTTAGCAATGATGCTGAGTATCTTTACCAAACAGATGGAGATGATTTTAATTTAGGTAAAACATCTTTTCAATGTGGTCGTAGAAATGATGCGCTAAAGTTTTGGACTTTATGGAAGTCATTAGGTACAGAAGGGCTAGAAAAAATAATAGATCAGCAATTTGACTTAGCAGATGTTGCAAGAAACTATGTTGAGAACCACCCAGATTATACCTTGTATAGTTATGAGGATAGTATTTCAATTTGTTTTAATTATAAAAATATTGATCCTAAAATACTATGTACATTATTATACGAGCATCAAATAACAGTTGTTGGCTTTGGTGCTTTTAAAGAAGATTCTTTTGTTCGTTTTGTTACCATCAATGCAACAAATACAAAAGAAGACATACTTAACTTTTTTAACGTGTTAGAGAACTTTGTTAAAGAGCATGAAACTGTATTGGAAGCTGTTTGTTAGGGGTTATTTTTTATTGAAGTAGTGTACTACGGATTGTGGAAGTAGACTTGAGGCATCACCCCCGTTTTTAACAATATCTCTTACAATTGAAGAGCTAATAAAAGAGGTTTCTGCACTTGTCAAAAGAAAAACAGTCTCTATGCCCGAGAGTTTTCTATTGGTTTGTGCTATGGCTTTTTCAAACTCAAAATCAGCAGGGTTCCGCAATCCACGAACTATAAAATCGGCTTTAATTTCTTTGCAGTAATCTACTGTCAAACCCGTATAGGTTTCTACAGAGATTTTTTGTTCTGCGAAAAAAGCATTTTGGATAAATTTTTTACGTTCATCAATTGAAAACATATACTTTTTTTTGGCATTGATACCAATTGCAATGACAATTTCATCAAAAAGGGGTAAGCTTCGAGAGATGATATCTACATGCCCTAAGGTAATAGGGTCAAAAGAACCCGGAAATACTGCTTTTTTCATATGATTATCTATTTAATGCCATTTCTATTGCATTGTCAAATAAATCTGACAAACTAATGTTGGCTTGATTTGCTTGCTGCGGCAATATACTCTCTGCTGTTAAACCAGGAACTGTGTTGATTTCTAAAAAATGAGGTTCGCCATTCACAAAAATATACTCAGATCGAGAAAAACCCGTCATATTTAGAACCTTGTATACTTTTTTTGCAATTTCCCTTACCTTATTTGCTTCTGCTTCTGAAATCCTTGCAGGGGTAATTTCTTCTGATTTGCCCTCGTATTTGGCTTCGTAGTCAAAGAAGTCATTCTCTGTAGAGATTTCTGTAATTGGCAATACGGTTATATTTCCTTTGTACTCAATAACACCAACAGAAACCTCAGTTCCATCTAAGAAGCTTTCAATGAGGATTGCAGTGTCTTCTGTGTATGCTTTTTCTATTCCCTTACTAATTTCATGAGCATTGTATGCTTTTGAAATTCCAAAACTAGACCCTGCATTGTTAGGTTTTATAAAACAAGGTAAGCCAACAGTGTTTATAATTTTTGAAGTATCAATAGCATCTCCTTTATTCAAATAGATCGATTTTGCTGTTTGTATACCGCAGTGCTTTACAACGCTCAATGTGTCTCTTTTATTAAAAGTAAGTGCCATTTGATAAAAAGGAGCCGAGGTGTGTTTCATTCCAATCAGGTCAAAATAGGCAAGAAGTGTTCCATCTTCACCAGGCGTTCCATGTATGGCGTTAAAAACACAATCAAAGACAATTTTCTCATGATCAACCGTGGTAGAGAAGTCGTTTTTATCTATTGTGTATTCCTTCTTTTCATCGTCTACATAGACCCATTTTTCTTTTAAAATATGCACCGAATATGGAGTGTATTTCGTTCTGTTTAAATGTTGATACACAATAGTTCCGCTATTCAAAGAAATGTCTACTTCAGAGGAATAGCCTCCCATTACAATGGCAATGTTTTTTTTCATTTTTAGATTTTCCAAACTAAAACAAATTTATCAAAATATAAATAGAAAGACTAACGTTTGGTTTTATATCTTTGTAGCTAGTTAAAAAATTGACCATGAGTATATTTCAATTTATTAAAAGTACTTCTTTTTTTAAACAGATTGCAACTGCAATTGTAGTATTTTTTATCATAATTTTTGCTGTCCAATGGTGGTTTGGTTTTACAACAAATCACGATCAAAAAATACAAGTTCCAGATTTGAACAATATGGAGTTGTCTGAGGTAGAGCATGTGTTGAAAAATGTTGATTTGCGTTTTGAAGTTATCGATTCCTCAAACTACAATCCTCAATATGTAAATACAGGTGTGATAGAGCAAGAGCCAGAAGCAGGAAGCTTTGTGAAAGAAAATAGAAAGGTTTATTTGACAGTAAATCCTTCAAAGTATAGAGATGAAGTGCTGCCAGATTTAAATGGCAAGACCAAAAGACAAGCAATTACACACTTATTGTCACTTGGTTTTCGAATTGGAGAGTTCTCTTATATTGCAGATATAGGGAAAGATGTCGTGAGAGGCGTGAAATATAAAGGAGTAAAGATACAACCAGGAGAGCTACTTTCTAGAAACTCTGTGATCGATTTAATTTTAGGAGACGGTAAAAGATAATGAACATGCAGGAGGATAAAAATTTAGATATAGAGAACGAAGCGTTATACGAACATTATAGATTTACTGCTAGTGAGGGTCAAGAGCCGCTGCGAGTAGATAAGTTTTTAATGAATTTTGTTGAAAATGCCACTCGAAATAAGGTACAGCAGGCGGCTAAAGCAGGCAATGTATTGGTGAATGATGTGCCAGTAAAGTCTAATTATAAGGTAAAGCCTAACGATATTGTTCGTGTTGTTTTAGCGCACCCTCCAGCAGAAAATTTACTGGTAGCAGAAGAACTTCCATTAGATATTATTTATGAAGATGAGGCCTTAATTGTTGTGAACAAAGCTCCAGGAATGGTGGTGCATCCAGGTCATGGGAATTACTCTGGAACATTAGTCAATGGGTTAATTCACCACATTGAAAATTTGCCAACCAATAGCAACGAACGTCCGGGATTAGTGCATAGAATTGATAAGGATACCAGTGGTTTACTTGTGGTGGCTAAAACAGAATATGCAATGGCGCATTTGTCCAAGCAGTTTTACGATCGAACTACAGAGCGTCTCTATTATGCATTGGTTTGGGGAAATATAGAAGAAGATGAAGGAACTATTGAAGGGAATATAGGACGTAGTTTCAAAAATCGATTGCAAATGGATGTGTTTCCACAAGGTGACTTTGGAAAACATGCTGTTACGCATTTTAAGGTGCTGGAGCGTTTGACCTATGTTACTCTAGTACAGTGTAAACTAGAAACGGGTAGAACCCACCAAATCAGAGCGCATTTTAAACATATGGGGCATACCTTATTTAATGACGAACGTTATGGAGGTGATGACATTTTAAAAGGAACCACTTTTACAAAATACAAACAGTTTGTTCAGAACTGTTTTAAGAGCCTACCAAGACAAGCATTGCATGCAAAAACATTAGGGTTTGAACATCCAACCACTGGAGAGTTTATGCGTTTTAATTCAGAGGTACCCGAAGATATTTCAATATGTTTAGAGAAGTGGAGAACCTATTCAGAGCATTCAAATCATGAGATGTAAGCCGAAAAATACGGTCCAAATTGATGTATGCATGCCGTAAGGTAGTGCACTCCGTATTCGCTTCTTAAATTCAGATACACAACGATTCACGGGAGGATATATCAATTCTTTTTATGTCTGTATTAATTTTAAATTTTTAAAAATTTGAAAAAGATACTTTGTAGTTGTATTTTTACTGTACCTAAGAATAGCCATATGAAAATTATTATATCTCCAGCAAAATCCTTGGATTTTGAAACTCCTGTCACAACGAGTTTGTATTCACAACCTCATTTTTTAGAGAACTCTATACAGTTAAATAAGAAATTGAAAACCATGTCTAGCAATGACATTGCAGACTTTATGAATGTTTCTAAGAGTTTAGCTGATTTGAATTATGAGCGCAATCAAAATTGGACGATTCCTTTTACGCAAGAAAATGCAAAACAGGCCATCTTTGCTTTTACAGGAGAGGTGTTTCGAGGGATTGATGTTGCTACTTTAGAATCAGAAAAGCTTCCGCTGCTTCAAGATCGTTTGCGAATTTTATCTGGTTTATATGGTCTCTTAAAGCCCTTAGATTTGATTCAAGCCTATCGTTTAGAGATGGGTAAAAAATTAAAAGTAGGGGAGACTGAAAATTTATATAAATTTTGGGGTGATAAAATAGCCAATGCCTTGAATGATGAGTTAGAAGAAACAGACTTGTTTGTAAACCTAGCAAGTTCAGAGTATTTTAAAGCTGTAAATAAGAAAGTATTAAAAGTTCCGATGATTACTCCTGTATTTAAAGACTATAAGAACGGGCAATTGAAAACGATCATGACCTTTGCTAAAAAGGCACGTGGGTTAATGGTACGTTATATTATTGATCACAATATTACCACAATGGATGGTTTAAGAGGTTTTAATATAGACCGCTATGGTTTTTCAGAAGAATTGTCTACTAAAACAGAATTGGTATTTACCCGTTAGTATTTCGATTCATTCGATACATAATCCAAACATGAGGAGCGGTGACCGCAAATAATGTAAGGAAAACAATGGAATTGAAATAATGTGCGTCTACAAAATAATAGGCAGCGAAGAGCCCAGCAATGCTTAAGCCCCAGTAGATCAATGCTTTTTTAACATACCTAATTATTGTTTTCTTCGAGGGCGCTCCAGTCAGGTATTTTGTTTGATCTAAGATGGAAGGAATGCTGTGCCAAAGAACAAAATAAACAGCAAAACCTAGAATGAGTGAACTGGTTTTAAATACCAAGAATAATAAAAGTAAATAAAAAATTTCTTTCCAGAGATGTAGTTTGTATTCCTTTTTTATAAAGTAGTGATATGAAAAAAGGAGCCCTATGGAAATGCCAGAGACGAGAAGTGTTATCTCAATCCATTGTACAGGGATTGTGGTACCTGTTAAATTTTCTAAAATAAGATCTATTTGTTGAGTATTTACAATAAAGAGCATTGAAAATATGAGCATCCCGTATAGAATATACACAAGCGTTTTATAGCTTTTTAACCCTGTTACTTTTTGGCTTAAATGCTGTTCTCCAAAGTGAAAAGAACTCAAAATGATAAAGAGTAGAATGGAGAGAAATGGATACACCAAATAACTGAGTATACAAAGAAGTATTAATGCCAGGTATCCAATTACATGTTTTATAAAACGACGCCTATTTTTCTCTTGTTTTTTGAGTATGCTTAGGTCATTTGCTCCATGAATGATACCAATTGATAAGACAATACTATATGCAATAGAATCTTCAATTATCTGACCAAACTGAATGCTAATCCAAAGGAGTAGAAAAGTGAGGAATAATGTAACTTCTTGATAGACAACTTTCAAAATGATTATTTTTTGTGAAATGTATTATTTTTTTCGTAAATTAGTAATATTAAAAACAAATATTTTTTACTAATCTAATCAAATTTTATTATGATGTATTCATTGAATTTTATGTCGGTTGCTAAATTGGCAACAGACGATTATGTAGGGTTTACTTTTTTTGTAGGATGTATGGCTATGATGGCAGCATCCGTTTTCTTTTTCTTCTCTATGAATAGTGTAGATAAGAAATGGAGAACTTCTCTTTTAGTTTCTGCTCTGATTACTTTTATTGCCGCAGTGCACTATTGGTATATGAGAGATTATTGGGCAGCACACTCAGAATCACCAACGTTCTTTCGATATGTAGACTGGATTCTAACAGTGCCATTAATGTGTGTTGAGTTCTATTTAATTCTCAAGGTAGCAGGTGCCAAGAAATCATTGATGTGGAAATTAATTTTCTTGTCTGTAATTATGTTAGTTACCGGATATTTTGGAGAAGCAGTAGATAGAGACAATGCATCTATTTGGGGACTTGTTTCTGGATTGGCTTATTTTGCGATTGCCTATGAAATTTGGTTTGGAGGTGCTAAGAAATTGGCAACTGAAGCCGGTGGTGCAGTGTTAAGTGCGCACAAAATGTTGTGTTGGTTCGTGTTAGTAGGTTGGGCTATTTATCCGCTGGGATATATGGCAGGTACACCAGGATGGTACGAAGGACTTAATGGAATGTTAGATATGGATGTTATTTATAATATTGGAGATGCAATCAATAAGATTGGTTTTGGTCTGGTTGTATACAATCTAGCAGTTACTAGTTCGAAGGATTAATTCCTGTATACTTAATATACAAAGCCAAAAATATGTCTTGCATATTTTTGGCTTTTTTTTGTTAACAATCTGCCAACCCTACGGTAATAGCTAAACCTCCTTCAGAGGTTTCTTTGTAATTACGATTCATATCTTTGGCAGTTTCCCACATGGTATCAATTACTTTATCAAGAGGAACTTTAACCTCCTTAGGATCTGTTTCTAAAGCCAATTCAGCAGCATTGATTGCTTTTATAGCTCCCATGGCATTCCGCTCAATGCAAGGAATTTGAACCAAGCCTCCAATAGGGTCGCATGTGAGCCCTAAATGATGCTCCATAGCTATTTCTGCAGCAACTAAACTTTGTGCCGGACTGCCACCTAATAATTCGGTTAGTGCACCAGCTGCCATTGCAGATGAAACACCAATCTCAGCTTGGCAGCCTCCCATAGCAGCAGATATGGTTGCGTTCTTTTTAAAAATACTTCCTATTTCCCCAGCAACTAATAAAAACTTTTTGATGTGCTCAAAGTCTGCATCGTGATTTTCTATCACCAGATAGTACATTAATACGGCAGGAATAACTCCTGCACTGCCATTGGTAGGAGCTGTCACAACCCTTCCTAAAGAAGCATTTACTTCATTCACAGATAACGCAAAACAACTCACCCATTTTAAAATCTCTCGAAATTTAACCTCTGTCCCTCTAATGGCAGGAATCCAATCATTGTGGTCTTTATAGTGCCCCCCTTTAATTAGCTTTTGATGCATGTCTTTTGCTCTTCGCTTTACATGCAGGCCTCCAGGTAAAATACCTGATGTATGGCAACCCGTATACATGCATTCTAACATGGTTTCCCAGATGCGCTTCAATTCAGCATCTATATCATTGGATGTTCTGAGTTCTAGTTCATTTTGAAAAACAATGTCAGAAATTAATATATGTTCTCTCTCACAATAGCTCTCCAATTCTGTAGCTCTATTGATGGGATATGGAAAATTCTTCTTGTTGAATTCATTTTCTTTATCCGCTTTTGCATCTTCTTGAATCACAAAGCCACCACCAATAGAGTAATACGTCTCTTTAGAGATAACTTTTGTGTTTTTAAAAGCAATAAATGTCATTCCATTGGAATGAAAAGGTAAAAAATCACGGTTAAAGACAATGGTTTCCTTGGTGTATGGAATCGTTTTAGTTGCATTGAACTCAATGGTATTCGTGTCTTTAATTGCTGAAATGATGCTCTCAATAGCGTCAATGGGAATGTATTCTGGATCTGTACCACTCAAACCTAGTAAAATAGCTACATCTGTGGCGTGCCCTTTTCCTGTTAGTGATAGCGAACCATACAAGTCGACGTGAATGGCAGTAATATCTTTAAAAAGACCTTCTTTTTGAAGTTTGTCAATCCATTGCTGCGCTGCACGCCAAGGACCTAAAGTGTGTGAACTGGATGGTCCAACACCAATCTTTAACATATCAAAAACACTAATAAACTGTGACATCCTTT
>JBELDQ010000071.1:0-5114 GCA_042094215.1 Polaribacter sp.
AATCAATATGGCATTCTAATCCGTCAACACGGAGCATATGAAGTTTTTTGGGATGGACAATTGATTGGAAAAAATGGAGATCCAGACACGCTATCAAAAGCTGAAGAAAAAGGAATGTCGACTACCTTTCTCATTCCCAAAGAACGCTCATTAAAAGGAAAGCATCAACTCGTTTTAAGAAAAAGCATTCACTTTTATCTCGATTATGATCCTTCATTGCATTTTCATATTGCTAATTACAAAGAACTTCTACAACGAGACATAAAAATTACGGTGTTTATTCACATTTTTGCAGGTGTTTTTTTAATGGCGGCCTTGTATTTCTTTTTCCTATTTCTAAGCAATCCTAAAAGTTATGCGACGTTGATTTTTAGTATCATTTGTTTGTTGTTCTTTTTATTGATTCTCTTTGAATATATGAGGTCATATCTCGACATTCATTATAGCAATCACCATACAAGATTGGAGGTTATTGGCATCATTACATTTTTAATTTCTTTGTTAACTCCGCTCTACTTTTCGCTACAGTTTCGATTTCCAAAAAGAGTACCGTTAATAGGGTGCTATGCAGCTGTGCTTATGTATCTATTTATTCGAGAACATGAAAACCATGATGCTACAGCGTATAATATGATTGTTTTCATGTGGTACATTTCTTTAGCGATTGTTGTGTTTGGCACCTATAAGAAGATGAATGGTGCAATCATTGTGTTGATTTCGTTGATAGCAAGTATCTTCTTTCATTATGTGGTAGTTTATGATATCAGTATTCATTTTGGCTTTAGTATTATTTTGCTCGGCATGCTGTACATACTATCATTAAGAACCAAAGAACAACGCATTGCTTATGAGAATTCTTTGGTTCACTCATCCAGATTGAAACTGGAATTACTAAAAAAAAGTATGCAACCGCATTTTTTGATGAATACCTTAACTTCTTTAATTGATTGGATCGAAGAGGCTCCGGAAAAAGGCGTCTTATTTATTGAAGCATTGGCTGAAGAATTTGATATAATAAGTCAAATCGAAAATGAAACATTGATTCCAATTATACAAGAAATAAAACTATGTAAAAGTCATATCAATATCATGAAGTTTCGCAAGGAGATTGAGTATATCTGGGAGGATGAAGGAATACATGAAGCGAATATGCAACAAATACCTCCTGCAGTTATTCATACCTTACTAGAAAATAGCATTACCCATTGTTTGCCTTCGGATAAAAATACAATGCACTTTAAACTTATTGCTCTTGAAACTGACAATTCTCACGAATACACATTTTTAACTTTTGGAAAAATACGTGACACCCACAAATCACCAACTGACGGTACAGGATTTAAGTATGTAAAAGCACGTTTAACAGAAAGTTATGGAGCTCACTGGTCTTTTACTTCTGAAGCAGTAGCTCAAGGCTGGAAAAACACAATAACAATTCAGAAATGAACATATTAATTATTGAAGACGAAATTAGAATTGCAAGACGTATAGAGAGAATGATCAAAGAGTATTTTTTAAATACCTTGCAAAAAATTACTATAGTGCAATCATTACCTGAAGGGCTATCTTTTATTAATACACATGAACTAGATTTGGTGTGTTTGGATTTAAATTTGAATGGTGAAAACGGGTTTGACATTTTAAAGGAAACGGCTTCAGGATCCTTTCATACGGTTATTATTTCTGCAAACAAACATGAAGCATTAAAAGCATTTGAATTTGGCGTGTTAGATTTTGTTCCAAAACCGTTCAACAAAGAACGTTTAGAGCATGCCTTCAATCGCATTGTAAAAAAGGAAGAAGTTAGCACAGAAAATCTACAATTTTTAGCAATTAAAAAGCGCGGTGTCATGCAGCTTGTCAATATTGATAAAGTCATTTATATCAAAGGTGCTGGTGTTTATACGGAGTTATTTCTTAGCAATGGACAAATAGAATTACACAATAAATCCTTAGAAAAACTCTCTCAATTATTACCAAAATCATTTGAACGCATTCATAAATCGTACCTCGTAAAAACACACGAAATAAAAGCAATCATCATAAAAACAGGAAGTCAGTACGCTGCAGAGTTGCGCAACGGAGAAATACTTCCCGTTGGACGCACAAAATACAAAGCGTTGAAAGCATCTTTATGTAACTAAAAAAACCTGTAATAAAATTTACAGGTTTTTTTAGTTTTTATCATATTACGCTTAGTTCATACCTCCATCAACAGATAAAGTTTGCCCAGTGATATAGCCGCTCATGTCAGAGGCTAAGAAAACACAGGCATTGGCAATATCTTCTGGAGACCCTCCTCGCTTTAAAGGAATTGAATCTCTCCAACCTTGCACTACAGCTTCGTCTAATTTTTCGGTCATTTCTGTTTCAATGAATCCAGGAGCAATCACGTTTGATCGAATATTTCTAGAGCCCAGTTCTAAGGCTACTGATTTAGAAAAACCAATAATTCCTGACTTAGAAGCGGCATAATTTGTTTGTCCGGCATTTCCATTAATACCCACAATAGAGCTCATGTTAATAATAGAACCTTTGCGTTGTTTCATCATTGGACGAATCACAGCCTTTGTTAAATTAAAAACAGATTTCAAGTTTACTTCGATTACTTTATCGAAATCATCTTCAGAAATACGCATTAACAGATTGTCTTTTGTAATCCCTGCATTGTTTACCAATACATCAATACTCCCAAATTCTTTTAAAACATCACCGGCTAAGGTTTGCGCTGCATCAAAAATAGCTGCGTTAGACTGGTATCCCTTCGCTTGAACTCCTAATGCTGTTAATTCTTTTTCTAAAGCCTCAGCAGCATCTACAGAAGAACTGTAGGTAAATGCAACGTTTGCTCCTTGTTGAGCGAACATAAGCGCGATACCTCTACCGATACCCCTTGTGGCACCTGTTATAATTGCTGTTTTATTTTCTAATAATTTCATATGTAGTTGTTTGATTTCTAATACATGTCAAATATAACAATCTTTCTCTTTTCAAAAGATGTAAGATTTGAATAAAAAAAATCCCGTTAACTGATACATATCAGTACAAACGGGAAATTATATATATTTAAATACACGAGGTATTTGTATTTGTTACTTTAAAACGCTCGCAATCATTTCACCAATTTTTGCAGGAGAATCAACAACGTGAATTCCATTTTCTGCTAAAATTGCCATTTTTGCTTGTGCAGTGTCATCTTCTCCGCCAACAATTGCTCCAGCATGGCCCATGGTACGTCCTGCAGGTGCCGTTTGTCCAGCAATAAAACCTACAACTGGTTTTCTGTTCCCATCAGCTTTGATCCATTTAGCAGCATCAGCTTCTAATTGACCTCCGATTTCTCCGATCATTACAATCGCCTCGGTGTCCTCATCATTCATTAATAATTCTACAGCCTCTTTTGTTGTTGTTCCAATAATTGGGTCTCCACCAATACCAATAGCTGTGGTAATACCATACCCCTGTTTTACAACTTGATCCGCAGCTTCGTAGGTTAACGTACCTGATTTAGATACAATCCCAACATTTCCTTTTTTAAAGATAAACCCTGGCATAATACCAACTTTAGCTTCGTCTGGCGTAATAACTCCCGGACAGTTAGGCCCTACCAATCTACAGTCTTTCGTTTCAATATATGCTTTTACTTTTACCATATCTGCAGTAGGAATTCCTTCTGTGATACAAATAATTACTTTGATACCTGCGTCTGCTGCTTCCATAATTGCATCAGCAGCAAAAGCTGGAGGTACAAAAATAATAGTCGTATCAGCTCCTGCCTCTTCTACAGCATCTGCTACTGTATTAAAAACAGGTTTCCCCAAGTGCTCTTGACCTCCTTTACCTGGAGTTACACCCCCAACTACGTTGGTTCCATAATCTATCATTTGACCAGCATGGAAAGTTCCTTCACTACCAGTAAAACCTTGTACTATAATTTTTGAATCTTTATTTACTAAAACGCTCATTTGTTTTTTGTTTAATCTAAATTATATATCAATTGGAAATCAATTGCCTTTGTGTTGGACAAAAATAGTTTTTTGATTTGTATCAAAAAAAGATTTTTACTACAAATTAACTGTTTTTTTTCTCTTTTAAAAATCGCTTGATTTGCGCCATTTCTTGTAACTTTTCTCGAGACTCCGCTACGGGAGTTCCAAAATAACTCTTTCCTCCTTCAACAGATTTTGTAACCCCTGTTTGACCGAGAATTACAGCACCTTTACCAATTCTAATACCACTTGTGGTACCTACTTGTCCCCAAATGGTTACCTCATCTTCAATTACCACACAACCTGCAATACCTGTCTGAGAGGCTATCAAACACTTTTTGCCAATAACCGTATCATGTCCTACATGCACTTGGTTATCGATTTTTGTTCCTTCTTTAATTGTCGTATCACCTGTCACTCCCTTATCAATAGTACATGAAGCACCTATATCTACATGGTTCTCTATCACCACTCTCCCTCCTGAAAGTAATTTATCAAATCCTGAGGGTCTGTTTTTATAGTAAAAAGCATCTCCCCCCAATACAGTATTTGCGTGGATGGTGACATGATCTCCAATCACACAATGATCGTAAATAGTAACATTTGGATGAATGATACAATTTGTACCTATTGACACATGATTTCCAATAAACACATTAGGCTGTACAATCGTGTTCTCTCCTATACGAGCAGATTCAGATATGCCAGAATTGCTTGCAATGAATGGATTGAAATGCTTGGTTATTTTATTAAAATCACGAAAAGGATCATCAGAAATCAACAGTGATTTCCCTTCCGGACACGCTACTTCTTTATTGATAAGAATAGTCGTTGCCTTCGAGTTTAGCGCCTTTTCATAGTACTTTGGGTGGTCAACAAAAACAATATCACCAGGAGTTACCACATGAATTTCATTAATTCCTGTAATCAAAAATTTTGGATCTCCTACATAGGCAACCTCTATGAGTGAAGCTATTTGTTCTAAGGTCTGAGCTGTTGTAAACTTCATATGAAAAAAGATTCCCGCAATATGCGGGAATCGTTGTATGATTTATTCTTTGATACGTTCTTGATACGTACCCTTTGCTGTTTCAATTTTAATTTTATCTCCTTCATTGATAAATA
>JBELDQ010000071.1:5214-10046 GCA_042094215.1 Polaribacter sp.
ACTTTACCATTGGTAACACTTTTTAATTTGGTTCTCACAAACGCCGGACCTTTTCCTGGTTTTACGTGTAAGAATTCTACTATTTTGTAAATGTCGTTGTTGTATCGAATACACAATCCGTTTCTAATATCTGATGTTGTTGCCATTTATTTGTTGTTATGGTTTAATTTTATAGTTATGATGCCGAGTATCCTTTCATAATTCCACGCTGAGAATTGCGGATAAACATAGTTATTTCATCTCTTTCTGGAGTCGCTTCCATCTCCCCTTCAATAATTTCTAAAGCTTGAGAATTGTTATAATTTTTCTGGTACAAAATCCTATAAATATTTTGAATCTCTCTAATTTTTTCTGACGAAAAACCTCTACGTCTAAGTCCAATAGAATTGATACCTACATAAGACAAAGGTTCTTTAGCTGCTTTGGTGTAAGGAGGTACATCTTTTCGCACCAATGACCCTCCAGAAATCATTGCGTGATCACCGATATGGATAAATTGATGAATTGCAGCCAATCCTCCAATAATTGCGTATTTACCAATGGTTACGTGCCCCGCTAAAGCAACACCATTTACAATGATAGAATTGTCTCCTAACACGCAATCATGTGCAATGTGCGCGGTTGCCATAATCAAACAATTATCTCCTATTTTGGTTTGGCCAGAAGCATTTGTTCCTCTATTGATAGTAACACACTCTCTAACGGTTGTATTGTCTCCAATAATGGTCAATGAATCTTCTCCTTCAAATTTTAAATCTTGTGGAATTGCAGAAATTACAGCACCAGGGAAAATTCGGCAGTTTTTTCCAATACGAGCCCCCTCCATAATCGTTACATTCGACCCAATCCAAGTCCCAGAACCTATTTCAACGTTGTTATTAATGGTTGTAAACGGTTCTACAACAACATTTCTCGCTACTTTTGCCTGCGGATGTATGTATGCTAAAGGTTGATTCATTCTATTGTTTTTTTTACGATTTGCGCCATTAATTCTGCTTCTACTACTAATTTTCCATTCGCATATCCATACGATTGCATGTGACAAATTCCTCTTCTAATTGGAGAAATCAATTCACACTTAAAAAGTAATGTGTCTCCTGGAAGTACCTTTTGCTTGAACTTTACATTGTCCATCTTCATAAAATAGGTCAAGTAATTTTCTGGATCAGGTACGGTACTTAATACCAAAATCCCTCCACATTGTGCCATTGCTTCAACTTGTAAAACTCCTGGCATGACAGGTGCACCCGGAAAATGTCCAACAAAGAAATCTTCATTCATTGTTACATTCTTCATTCCGACAACATGCTTGTCTGACAACTCTATAATTCTATCAATCAATAAGAAAGGAGGCCTGTGAGGTAAAATATCCATAATTTGATGGATATCCATGAGTGGTGGTTGGTTTAAGTCAAACTGAGGTACATTGTTGCGTTTCTCTGCTTTGATTATTTTTGCTAACTTTTTTGCAAATTGTGTATTTATTTGATGTCCTGGTTTATTCGCAATAATCTTTCCTCTTATTCGAGTGCCTGCCAAGGCTAAATCACCAATAACATCTAATAATTTATGTCTCGCTGCTTCATTTGCCCAATGCAAGGTTAAATTGTCTAAAATTCCATTCGACTTCACCGAAATATCTTCTTTATTAAAAGCCTTCTTTAGCTTTGTCATTGTGTTTGAAGACAATTCTTTATCAACATATACAATGGCATTGTTCAAATCACCTCCCTTAATAAGATCATTCTCTAACAACATCTCTATCTCATGGAGAAAACTAAATGTTCGTGCATCTGCAATTTCTTCTTTAAAATCAGAGATCGTAGCTAGTGTGGCATTTTGAGTTCCTAAAATTTTAGTTCCAAAATCTACCATTGTTGTTATTTGATATTCATCTGCTGGCATTAAAATAATTTCGCTACCAGAAGCCTCATCTTTATAGGAGATAATATCTTTGACAATGTATTCCCTAATCGATGCATCCTGTTCTTGAATTCCTGCTTTTTCTAATGCTTCTACAAAAAACTTAGAAGAACCATCCATAATTGGAGGTTCAGAAGCATCAATTTCTATCAATAAATTATCTATACCTAGACCAACAGCAGCAGCTAAAACATGTTCAGAAGTTTGAATTTGAACACCATTTTTCTCAAGATTTGTTCCCCGTTGTGTATCTGTTACATATTCTGCTTTGGCAGTAATAATAGGTTCACCTTCTAAATCGAGCCGCATAAATGCGTATCCATGATTTACTGGAGCCGGTTTAAATGTCATGGTCACAGTATTCCCTGTATGCAAGCCCACACCAGATAGACTAATTTCGTTTTGTATTGTTTGTTGTTTGTTACTCATCATTATTCATTTTGAGTTTTTATTTCTTTTTCTAGTTTATGTAATACCTTCGACATTTTAGGAAGATTCTTAAAATGAACATAAGACTTGTTAAAATCTGTAAATCCAAATGCAGGTGTTCCGCTGATCACTTGGTTGCTTTTTACACTTTTTGTAACGCCAGATTGTGCGCCTATTTTGACATTATCTCCTATTGTGATATGACCAGCAAAGCCTACTTGACCTCCAATCATACAGTTGCTTCCTATTTTGGTAGATCCTGAAACCCCGGTCTGCGCAGCGATAACTGTATTTTGACCTATTTCAACATTGTGACCTATTTGTATTTGATTGTCTAGCTTTACCCCTTTTCTTATGATCGTAGCCCCTAAAGTTGCTCTGTCAATAGTTGTTGCTGCCCCAACATCTACATGATCTTCAATCACAACATTACCAGTTTGCGGTATTTTAGCGTAGACTCCCTCTTTGTTTGGAGCAAACCCAAACCCATCAGAACCAATAATTGCTCCTGCATGGATCACGCAATGCTTCCCAATGTGTGTTTCTGAACAAATTTTTGCTCCTGAAAAAATAGTTGAATTATCTCCAATGATAACATTGTCTTCAATGGTTACATTTGGATAAATTTTTACATTATTCCCTATTTTCACATGGGCACCAACATAAGAAAATGCTCCAATATACTCCTCTTCCCCAATGGTAGCAGTTGTTGCAATATAATGTGGCTCCTCTCGGCCAAATTTATTGTTTTTTACTTCGTTGTAAAAAGCTAATAATTTAGAAAAAGAAGCATAAGCATCTTCTACTTTTATCAGCGTAATTGAAAGCTCTTTATCTGGAACAAAAGTTTTGTTGACAATTGCAATTGACGCTTGTGTTGTATATATGTATTGATTGTATTTAGGATTTGCCAAAAAGGTTAGACTTCCTTTTTCACCGTCTTCAATTTTAGACAATTTAGAGACTTCGGCTTTAGGGTTTCCCAATATATCTCCTTCTAAAATTTCGGCTATTTGTTCAGCTGTAAAATTCATAGTGTGCAAAAGTATGAAAAAACTTAGGAATTGGCTAATTACATTTTCTTAGGATAGCATAAATAATATTTCTCTACCGGTTTGGTTAATGCTTGTAAATTTAATTGATCTGAAGCAGCAGCAATATCAACCATTCGATTCCCTTCCATTAGTATTTTTATAGGGTTCTTACTGTTGTATGCTTGGTTTCTTACTTTAGCTTCAAAAACAAAATAAGAAGCGTGATGACGTTCAATAGCCAATCTATTTATCAGCTTGTCCTCTTTTTCTTTTATCTCACTTGTTGAAAAGGGGGTGTCTTGAAGCTGAATTTTAAATAGATTTCTATGAATAATCATCCTTGCCAACTCTGATAAAATAGTATCTGAATGAGACGTCCACTCTTTTATAGCCGCGAGCACATCATAATCATCTAATTTTGAAAACATTTCCAGGGTTTCGTTTGTAAAGTTCTCTGCTGTAATGTGATTGTATAAAAAATAGTGAAGTGTTGTTGTCGCAGGAACCACAACACCATCCTTCGCCAATTCTTTGGCTCTTTGTAAAATCTTAACAAGCATGTTCTCTGCAACCAACCCTGTTTTGTGCAAGTAAACCTGCCAATACATTAGTCGCCTAGCAATAATAAACTTCTCTACAGAGTATATCCCTTTTTTTTCTATAACCAACTCGTCATTCTGAACATTCATCATCGCAATTAAACGATCCGAACTAATATTCCCCTCGGTGACACCTGTATAAAAACTATCTCGCTTTAAGTAATCCAAACGATCAATATCGAGCTGACTAGAAATTAGTTGATAAAAAAACTTTCTGTGGTATTTGCCTTCAAAAATTTCTATCGCTAAACTCAGTTTCCCATTAAAGATTACATTCAATTGTTTCATAAACTTTAAAGAAATCTCTTCATGAGTAATGTCATTGACAATACTATGCTCCAGCGCGTGTGAAAACGCTCCATGACCTATATCATGCAATAAAATAGCGATATACAATGCGTTTGATTCATCTTCAGAAACAGCGATTCCTTTGAATTTCAATACTCGAACTGCTTTCTGCATTAAAAACATGCATCCCAATGCGTGATGAAAACGAGTATGATTTGCCCCAGGGTAGACCAAATTAGAAAAACCCATTTGTGTTACACGTCTCAAACGCTGAAAATAGGGATGCTCTACAATATCAAAAATTAAACTATTGGGAATGGTAATAAAACCGTAAATTGGATCGTTTAGTATTTTAAGTTTGTTTGTTTTGGAAGCCTTCAATGTCATGTATTTAGTTTAGCAAATATAGTATAGTTATTAGGAACGAAGACAACACATCACAATTCACTCTTTTTTAACGAAAAAAATAAAAAGAATAAGAATTGCATGAAGTACTTTAGCACTAAAATAAAAATACATGAGAAAGATAAGAATTTTATGGGTTGATGATGAAATAGAT
>JBELDQ010000072.1:0-1362 GCA_042094215.1 Polaribacter sp.
TCTTGAAAACACATAGTGTTTTTGCTTCAACTGTTGATGCACTCCTGCACCAACACTTGGGTGCCTATTCCTAAAACGCCCCAATTTTTGCCAATGCGTTAATGTTTTCACCTTTTCCTCATTTGATTTTAAGACATCCCAATTCATGAATGAACGCAAGGTTGCATCACCTTCAGTTCCATCTATCACTAAAGAACGAGCAGATTCATCTCCGTAATAAATTTGTGACATCCCAGGAGAAAGCAACAATAACGTTCCTGCTAGCCTTGGGTTTTCACGCATCGCATCAAAGGGCTGTCCATCATCATGGGAACTGATGTAATTCATAGTACTAAACCCTTTCAAATCAGTAGTGAAAATATCCGAATACCCACGAAATACCTCTTCCATTGGTTTTTGCTTGGCATCCCACTTAAATTGAAAATTGATTAAACTTTGAAAGGCATTGTCAAAATAATTGACACGTTTATCCCCAAAATCATAATACTGTCCTGCTCCTATTCCATAACCATATACTTCTCCCACAAGGTAAAAAGGATGCTCATCCAAAACATGTTTTGGATTGTCTTGTTTCCATTGTTCAAAAGCAGCATCACACTCCTTTTTAAACTCCTGCCAAACAGTATGCTCTACGTGCTTTACCGTGTCCACCCTATAGCCATCAATTCCAAACTCTATAATATAATCTGTCAACCATTTCATAATATAAAACCTGGGAGCTCTTGGGTGCCCTGTTCTTTCAAAAAACGCATTCAATTCGGCCAACTCTTGCTCATAGCGTCCTTCTTCCTTCCACTTTTTAACTAAATGCAACGGCAACTCAACATGCTCATTGCTTTCTGTTTTTATGTCTGGTAAATTCTCAACCAACGTACATTCAATTGTAGTTTCCGCATCTTCATACACACATTTAGGGCTGGTTCTCACCCAATCATTAGGCCAAACAGGATCTTCTTTAGTTACCGGACCTGTATGATTCAACACCGCATCTAATAGGACTCTAATGCCTTTTTCATGAGCCAACTGCACCATCTTTTGAAGGTCTTCTTTTGTTCCAAAGTTAGGATCTATTTGCGTCCAATCTTTCGTCCAATACCCATGATACCCATAGGTTAAACCAGTTCCTTCATCGGTTCCTCCATGAATTTGCTCTACAATAGGAGTCATCCAAATAGCATTCACACCTAGCTTTGTAAAATAGCCTTCTTCTAACTTTTTAAGTATACCCTTGATATCCCCACCTTCAAACCCTCTTAATTTAGACGATTCTGCTGTTCTCGAAAATTGAACATCATTGGTCGTATCTCCATTGTAAAATCGATCTGTTAATAGAAAATAGACATTTGCAGCTTCCCAAACAAA
>JBELDQ010000072.1:1462-9771 GCA_042094215.1 Polaribacter sp.
ACATACAATTCATCATCTAGATTCGCCCCAGCAAATCCACCTAAATCCGAATGCATATACCCCATCCCTTGCATTCCCATCTGTAACGCTATTTCTGGCTGAGATTGCAAGCCTCCAAAGGTTCTATTTACATCTCCAGACCAAGGAATCATTCCAAATCGTTGCGATCCTGAATACCCAGCACGCATTAAAATAAATGGTCTTTCTGTAGGGTATTCTTTTTGATACCCCTCAAAAATCAATCGAGCCCAATCATGTCCGTAAATATTATGCACTTCATCTGCCGATCCTTTGGCATGCTGCAGTGCTGTTGGATGGACTTCTGGCTCTCCTAAATCACCCCAAAACCCGTCAACACCTAGTGCTTTGATCTCTTTATAGATATTCCAAAACCACTTTTTCCCCTTCGGGCTATAGATGTCTATCAATCCTGTATTTCCAAAATAGAAGTCATAAACAAACGGATTACCAATGCTATCTGTAGCCAATACATTTTTAGCAACAGCTTCTTTCCATTTCTTTGAGGTAGTGAGCACAAAAGGCTCTGTAATAAAAATTGTTTTCACACCCTTTTTCCTGAAATCTGAAGTCATCTTTTTAACGTCCGGAAAAGAGTCTTTGAATACTTCTAAATTCCCCATTGTTCCTTTGATGTCTTTCCCAAACCAATACAAATCCAACACAACGGCATCTACTGGTATCTTCTCTTGTCGAAATGTATTGATGGTCTCTACTGTTTCTTTCTGAGAATGGTATCCAAATCGACTCGAAAAATTCCCTAAAGACCAGCGAGGTGGTAAGGGTTGTTTCCCTGTCAAGTCTGTATAATTGTCAATCAAGTCTAACCAAGAGTCTCCCACAATTACTTGGTAGGTTTTTCTTCCCGAAATGGTTTCATAGGTTACGGTATTCGTTTTTTCACTATCTAAATCTAAGTAGCCTATGGGTGCATTATCAAAATGCAACATGTATTGCCTTGAAGAGAGCACAATAGGCATTGAAAAGTTCATCAACGGCGCATGCGTCTCATATCCATAATGTGCTTTGTTATACAACTGCAATCTATTTCCTCTTCGATTCATCCCTAAAGCCCGAGCGCCGCCACCATACAAAACTTCTTCTGAAGTGATATTGAATTGGATGGTTTCAGAGTCCTGCAACTTCTCATATCCTTTTTTCTCTGACACGATGTTTTCGCCCTTGTAGAAATAAGAAATTTGAAAGGGTTGTTTTTGGATGTGTATTGAAATGCCTTTTGTCGCCATCATTAACTTTTGTTCTGATTGAACAATAACAACAGGAACCTTTGCAGGAACCAAAGCAACTGCGTGTGATTCTTTATCGAACACCTCTCCTAAAGGCACAAAAGTAGTCTCTACAATTTCTGGGGTATAAAATCGAAACAAGTATTCACCATCATCCACAGCTACATAAAAGTCCTCATCTACTCGTTTAAACTCTTTAAAGAGTCTATCCGAATTCTGAGCAAACAAAACGCTATTGATCAATAGGAAGCAAAATACCTCAACTATTTTTTTCATGAATTTTCTCATTATTTTGATCGATATTAGTAAACCTCCATTTTTAATTAAAAGCTAAATAGCAGCAGCACAAGCATATCTAAAGTAAAAAAAACAAAACAGCTCTCCTCATTAAACAAACAAATCTATACGATTAGTTCTTTTTCTGAATGTATTTGGAGTAATTCCCCATTCACTAAAATAGCGAGCTGTTGTCCCTTGATCAATTTAAAACAAGTGCCATTTTGAGCAACACTTACTTTTAAAATTTGATTTCTAAAATTAACCTTAAAGGAATAGCTTTTCCATGCCTCTGGTATGCGTGTTTCAAAAGAAATGGTATCATTTTTAATTCGCATTCCTCCAAACCCTTCAACAATACTCATCCAAGTACCTGCCATAGAGGTAATATGCAATCCTTCTTCTACCTCATGATTGTAATCATCTAAATCTAAACGAGAGGTACGTAAATAAAATGTATATGCTTGCTCCATTCTATTGAGCTTTGCTGCTTGAATACTATGCACACATGGTGACAATGAGCTCTCATGTACTGTGTAAGGTTCATAAAAATCGAAATGTGTTTTCAATTCTTCCGTTGTAAAATGGTCTTCAAAAAAGTAAAACCCTTGCAAGACATCTGCTTGTTTGATATAAGGTGATCGTAAAATACGATCCCAAGACCATTTTTGATTGATTGGCCTCTGTTCTTTTTCTAAATGTGCTACAGTAATTAATTCTTTATCTAAAAACCCTTCTTGTTGCAAATACACTTGATGTTCTTTAGAGTATGGATAATGCATATTGGCTGCAACTGCTTTCCATTTCTCTAACTCTTCTAATGTAATTTTGGTTTTCTGAACGATTCGCGAATAATCAGCCTCATAGGCCGCTTTTACTTTATTTATATTCTCTAAAGCATACGCAATACTCCACTGCGCAATATAATTGGTATACCAATTGTTGTTTACATTATTTTCATACTCGTTTGGACCCGTTGCACCTAAAATTACATATTGGTTTTTTGCCTCAGAAAAGGTGGCTCTTTGCTGCCAAAAACGAGCAATTGCAATCAATACTTCCAAGCCTTTCTCTGGAATGTAAGAATAATCTCCTGTGAAACGATGGTAATTATAAATTGCAAAAGCAATAGCACCATTTCTATGAATTTCTTCAAAGGTAATTTCCCATTCGTTATGACATTCCTCTCCATTCATAGTTACCATTGGATATAAGGCTGCTCCATTAGTAAACCCTAATTTTTCTGCATTTTCAATGGCTCTATCTAACTGATTGTACCTGTAGATCAATAAATTTCTTGCAACCTCTTGGTTTTTTGTAGCCATATAAAATGGAATGCAATACGCTTCAGTATCCCAATAGGTACTTCCTCCATATTTTTCACCTGTAAATCCTTTAGGTCCAATATTTAATGTAGCATCTTTCCCCAAATAGGTTTGGTTCAGTTGAAATATATTAAAACGGATTCCTTGTTGCGCTTTTACATCACCATCAATGGTAATGTCTGCCATATTCCAAATCTCAGACCAAGCTTCTTTCTGCTCTTCCAGCAAAGCTGTAAACCCTTTCTTAGCAGCAATATCTAAGGTTTCTTTTGCTTTAGAAATCAAAACACTCTTGTCGTAATTTCTATCTACAACATAGCCTCCATACTTCTGAATGGTATATGTTTCATCTTGTAAAACCTCTGAAGAATAGCTAAAACTTATCTTGGTTTCTGATTGATTTATTTCTGTAAATTCTATGGAATCTTTTCTATTAATAAAACAATGAGATTGCATAAAAGTACACGCATGAAAGTTTGTTTTCATCGTATGCGCTTCTATAAATGCTTGGTTCTTTTCTCTTGAGACATTGAGCGTCTTCCAAAAAGCATCTTCCCAATTGGTGTCTTCATTTGTAATTGCACTATCTAAGTAGGGTTCAAAGGTAATTTTGGCTACACTATTCAATGGGGTCACTTGATATTGAATTGCTCCCAAAGTATCGTGAGACAAACTTAAAAAGCGTTTTGCATCTACCTTGACAACAATACCGTTAGGCAAGGTTGCCTTGAAACTTCGAGACAACCACCCCTCTTTCATATTTAGTTCTCTCCTAAAGTCTTGAATATTTGTACATGTGTAAAGGTCGAGCATTTCCTCATTTACAGAAACATTAATTCCAATCCAATTTGGCGCATTTAATACTTTGGCAAAATACTCTGGATAACCATTTTTCCACCAACCTACTCTCGTTTTATCGGGATAATAAACGCCTGCAATATAACTTCCTTGAAAGGTAGCTCCTGAATATGCTTCTTCAAAATTGGCACGTTGCCCCATGGCTCCGTTTCCAATACTAAATAAACTCTCTGAAGATTTTACACGATTTTCATCAAATCCTTCTTCAATAATAGACCAATTGTCGGGTTTTATGTAATCTTGATTCATTCTTTTAATGGGATAAAAGAACAAAGGCAAAAGACTGCTGTGCTCAAAGAGCACAATGCAAAAGTCTCTTTTCTTTATTCTACGTTCTTTTTTCTTTTATTAACTCTTTTAAAAAATCGATTTCTATCTCTGTAAAATCTTTAAACACATAGTCTGCTTCATGCAAAACACTTGAAGCTCCGATTCCGATAGAAACCATATTCGCTGCATTTGCTGCTTGAATTCCTGCAACAGAATCCTCGAAAACAATGCAATTTTCTTTTGGTATGTTTAGTTCTTTGGCTGCATTTAAGAATACTTCAGGGTTTGGTTTGCCCTTTGTAACGTCGTTTCCATCTACAATTGCCTCAAACTGATTAATTAGGTGTACTTTCTTTAAAATCATACGTGCATTTTTACTCGCTGACCCTAAAGCAACCCCTTGTTTTTCTCGCGTCAAAAAATCTAAAACCTTCGACACATCTGGTAAAATTTCTTCTGCATCCATGGTGTTTATATGACTCAAATAATCATCATTTTTTTGTTGCATCAGACGGGTAAATTCATTTTCTGAAATCTCTTTACCTCCCCATTTTAAAATTTTCTCTAACGATTTTACTCTACTCACCCCTTTTAATTGTTCGTTTTGTAGTTCTGTAAAATCTATATCTATACTATTCGCAAGGTTTTTCCATGCTATAAAGTGATATTTGGCAGTGTCAACAATAACACCATCCAAATCAAATATGAATCCTTTTGTTTGCATTAATCTCTGTTTTTTGGTTGGTAGGTAATGGCACTTTTATTCGTAATCAAGAGATTGCATAGGCCGGCAACAATTAAACTACATCCGGCTACCATCATGGCGTTAATGGTTTCTTCTCCAAATAACTCCGACACAAAATTAATACCTCCTAGTGCAGCAATAATCTGAGGAATCACAATAAACATATTAAAGATACCCATAATTACGCCCATCTTTTTTGGATCTACCGAGCTAGACAACATGGCATATGGCATTGACAAAATACTTCCCCAAGAAAGTCCTATCAACACAAATGAAATTGTCAGATACTCTGGTGACGGAATGTATTTCATTAATAAGAAGCCAATACCCCCAAGAATTAATGACACCATGTGCACATATTTTCGATTGATTCTTCTTTTTGAGGTATACAAGACCAACAATAACGCAAAAGCCATTGAAGACAACCCATATGTCCCCATATAAGACCCCACTAAGTTCGATGATTTTTGAAAAGCTGTATTTGCCATAGCAAAAGCTTCTGCTTGCGCAGCTATTGTCATATCATAAGTGGCTTCAATAGGTGCAGGTGTTTCAAAAACATGTTCTGTTAAAGCAGGATTTGCTAGACTCCACATAGTAAAAAAAGCAAACCAACTAAAAAACTGAACAAGTCCCAATTTTTTCATCGTTACTGGCATGTTCCCTATATTATTGATAATATCTGGAATGAATTGATTTTTCTTTGCCTTCTCTTTTTCAAATGCTTCTAGATCTTCTGGTGGATATTCTGTGGTCGTAAAAACAGTATACAAGATGCTTATCAGGAAAACGAAAGCTCCTATAGCAAAAGCCACTTTTACAGACATTGGTATTTCACCAGAGGCTGCGGCATCACTTACACCAAGACTAGAGACAAACCAGGGTAAATTACTAGCTACCCAGGTACCAATCCCAATAATTAATGTTTGCACGACAAAACCATAAGAACGTTGAGATTCTGGAAGCTTATCTGCAACCAATGCTCTAAAGGGCTCCATAGAAATATTAATAGATGCATCTAGCACCCATAAAAAGCCGGCGGCTATCCATAAAGTAGGAGAATGCGGCATGAAAAAAAGTGCGATAGAACTTAAGACAGCTCCAATTAAAAAATAAGGTTTTCTTCTTCCCCACTTCACACTCCAAGTTCTATCACTTAAATAGCCTATTACAGGCTGCACGAGCAATCCTGTTAATGGAGCTGCAATCCAAAGCATTGGAATATCATCCTTTGCGGCACCAAGTGTTTGAAAAATTCTAGACATAAATCCGCCTTGTAAGGCGAACCCAAATTGTATTCCTAAGAACCCAAAACTCATGTTCCAGATTCCAAAGAAACTTAATTTACGCTTGTTCATTATCGAATATATTAGTTCATATTACGATAAGCGCTTTTGCTTATCAATACATTTAAAGTGTGAAATGTAAAACTATTGACAAGCTTAATTGTGGGGTAAATATATACTTTTTTTATGAATATGAATTAAAAATAATTTTTAACTCCTGTTTTTGAGACAATAACAAAACGTTAGAAACTCGACTCCCTCACCTTTAATTCACTATAAATAACCTTTGTCTGCGGTGCCTGATTGGTCTGTTTAGCTTCTATTCTATCGAGTAATAATTCTGCGGCTTGTTTCCCCATTTCATAGCCATGTTGCACAATTGTTGTAATTGATGGAGATGAATATTCTGAAATCAACCCATCTGTAAATCCAATAATCGAAATATCTTCTGGGATTCGCAAGCCTTTCTCTTTGGCGATCCGAATAGACACTGCTGCATAAATTTCATTTACCGCAAAAATGGCATCAATTTCTTTATCGAACAAAGGCAAAATCTCATCACGAAGTTCTTTTTCATCATCAACTTCAATGATAAAGTCTGTATTCATTTCAACTTCTTTTTCCTTTAAAGCCTGTTCATAACCATCTCTTCGCAAGGCACCAACAGTAATATGATTTGGCGTTGTAACCAACCCAATTCTTTTACATCCCGTATCTAATAGATGCTTTGTTGCCTTATACCCAGCCTCCATGTCGTCAACAATTACCTTATCACAATGAATTCTATCATCTACCCGATCAAACATCACCAAAGGAGTTTCATTTTCTATCAAGTTTTGAAAGTGCAAAGACTCATGATTTTCCAGCGTTTCTTTTGATAATGAAACCAACAAGCCATCGACACTTCCATTGGTTAAGACCTCTAAATTTTCTACCTCCCTCTTATACGAGTTATTCGAAAAACAAATCATTACATTGTATCCTCGCTCTGTTACAGCATTTTCAATACCGCTAATCACTGTAGAAAAAAAGTGATGTACAATCTTAGGTATTATAACACCAATTACTTTTGTTTTCTGATTTCGTAGCTGCAATGCCAAGCTATTTGGCTTGTAGTTACTATACTTGGCAAAGGCTCTAATTCTATCTTTGGTTTCTTTGCTTATTTCAGGACTATCGCTCAAAGCTTTTGAAACTGTTGAATTAGAAACTCCCAATTCTCTTGCTATTGATTTTATAGTGGTTTTTTGCTTCATACTTTGTAAAGATTGTAAAAAATTGAGCTCTAATTGGTCAATCATCAAAAATAAACAGAAAAGTTGTCAACACGAAACCGTTTTCGTACAATTTCGTATTTGTTAAGTGAGGGTTAAATATATACATTCACCACGTGAAATGTGAAACTATTGTTAACTCAAACATTTAATTTAAAGTTATTATTTAACAAATTATACATGAAGAAAACTAAATTATTACTCATCGGAATTCTTATGCTATCATCCATATCAATGCTCGCTCAGCAAACATTGAATGGTGTAGTAAAAGACTTAGCAACAGGCGATATTATCCCTGGTGTAAATGTGGTTGTAAAAGGAAGCACAAAGGGAACTTCTTCTGATTTTGACGGAAAATTTCAACTACAAAACATGAAAAAAGGAGACATTGTACTATTCTCTTTTGTAGGCTACTTAGATCAAGAAATTACAATTAATACGAATTTCAACCTCAGTGTTCTTTTAACTGAAGACGCTCAAAAACTAGAGGAAGTGGTTATTATTGGGTATGGTAGTACTACCATCAAAGATGCCACAGGATCTGTAGAAGCAATTACTTCTGAAGATTTCACGAAAGGAAATATTGTCACTCCAGAAAATCTACTAAGTGGTAGAGTTGCTGGAGTTAACATTACAACAAGTGGAGCTCCTGGTTCTGGTTCTCAAATTACAATTCGTGGAGGATCATCAATTAGTGCATCTAATGCACCCTTACTTGTTATTGACGGTTTGCCTATTGATAATAATAGTACCGCTGGCTCGAGAGGAATCCTCGCAAACATCAACCCAAGCGATATTGAATCGTTCTCCATTCTTAAAGACGCTTCTGCAACTTCAATCTACGGTTCAAGAGCTTCCAATGGTGTGATTATCATTGTAACTAAAAAAGGAAAAAAAGAGTACACACTTGACTACGATATGCAATATAGTTTTGGTCAAGTAACGAATCGTGTTGACGTTTTTGATGCCGATGCATACCGAGCATTCGTTAATTCACAACCTATTTCAGG
>JBELDQ010000073.1:0-9511 GCA_042094215.1 Polaribacter sp.
CCCGAAAGAACTGGATTTTGAATCCAGCGCGTCTACCAATTCCGCCACTCGAGCTTTGTAATTATCGGAGTGCAAATCTAAAAAATTTTTTTAGTTTAAAAGCATAAAAAAGGCAACAACTCCGTATTTATTTTTATTTTTGTAGCTAACACACACATAAACACACAACAAAACCAACTAAATGTCTACAAACAACCTTAGTCCAAAGATTTTTGCATGCTCTCAGAGCATGGAATTGGCAGAGAAAATTGCCAAAGCATACGGAGCACCGTTAGGAAATGTAAAAACGACTCATTTTAGCGATGGGGAATTTCAGCCTGCTTTTGAAGAGTCAGTGAGAGGAAGGCGTATTTTTATTATAGGCTCTACTTTTCCCAATTCAGATAATTTAATGGAGATGTTATTGATGCTCGACGCAGCTAAAAGGGCTTCTGCAAGACATGTCACTGCAGTAATGCCGTATTTTGGATGGGCTCGACAGGATAGAAAAGACAAGCCAAGGGTGGCTATTGGAGCTAAACTAGTAGCTAATTTACTACAAGCAGCTGGTGCAACTAGAATCATGACCATGGATTTGCATGCAGATCAAATTCAAGGGTTCTTTGAGAAACCCGTAGACCATATGTTTGCTTCTACCATCTTTTTGCCTCATGTAAAAGCATTGGGATTGGAGAACTTAACCATTGCGTCTCCAGATATGGGAGGTTCTAAAAGAGCATATGCCTATTCTAAATACCTAAGTTCTGATGTGGTTATTTGTTACAAGCAACGAAAGAAAGCCAATGTGATCTCCCACATGGAGGTCATTGGAGATGTTGAGGGTAAGCATGTGATTTTGGTAGATGATATGATTGATACAGGAGGCACATTGACCAAAGCAGCAGATCTAATGAAAGAAAGAGGTGCGCTAAGTGTGCGAGCTATCTGCACACATCCCATACTCTCGGGAGGGGCTATTGAGCGCATTGAAAACTCAAGTTTAATAGAATTAATTGTTTCCGATACAATTCCTTTAAAAAGAGCGAGTTCTAAGATAAAAGTTGTATCTTGCGCGCCCTTATTCGCTGATATTATGCAGAAGGTTCAAGAGAATACTTCTATCAGTGATAAGTTTTTAATGTAAATAATTATAATAAATAAATAGAAGTAATGAAATCAATTACAATCAAAGGATCTCAAAGAGAAAGCGTAGGTAAAGTAGCAACTAAAGCCTTACGTAATGCTGGTCAGGTTCCTTGCGTTATATACGGAGGAGACAAGCAGGTGCACTTTTCAGCAGAAGAAATCGCATTCAAAAACTTAGTATACACTCCAAACGTATATACTGCAACGATTGAATTAGGAGACGAGAAGTTTGCTGCAATTTTACAAGATATTCAGTTTCACCCAGTGACTGATAAAATTTTACACATCGATTTTTATCAATTATTTGAGGATAAAGAAATTTCTATGAATATCCCAGTAAAATTAACTGGATCTTCTAAAGGAGTTATGATTGGTGGTGCTTTGCGTCACAACATGCGTAAATTAAGAGTAAAAGCTTTACCAGCAAATTTACCAGATGTGATCGAAGCTGATATTACAGAATTAGAAATTGGAAACAAGTTGGTTGTTGGATCATTGAAAAATGACAATTATGCAATTTTGCATCCAGAAACTACTGTTGTTGCCCAAGTGAGAATGTCACGTAACGCATCTAAAGCAGAAGGAGAAGAAGAAGGAGAAGAAGCTGCTGCGGAATAAGTAGTAGTTGTCTAGATAATTTTAAAAAGCATCACTTAATTGTGGTGCTTTTTTTATTTTTGTTTCGTATGAAAAAATATTTAATTGTTGGTTTAGGGAATATTGGGGAGAAGTATGATAATACCCGTCATAACATTGGGTTTAAAATACTCGATGCTTTGGCAAATGAACATGGTGCTGAATTTGAAACAGAAAAGTTAGGAGCTGTTGCTAATTTTCGTTTTAAAGGAAGAACTTTTGTGTTACTTAAGCCAAGTACCTTTATGAATTTGAGCGGTAAAGCAGTAAAGTATTGGATGGATAAAGAGAAGGTTTCTGTAGAGCAACTTCTCATTATTACTGATGACTTAAATATTGATTTTGGTACGATACGATTAAAAGGAAAAGGAAGTGCTGGAGGACATAACGGATTAAAGGATATCCAAGAAAAATTAAATACCACCAAGTACCCTAGATTTAGATTTGGAGTAGGAGCTGATTATTCAAAAGGGCGACAAGTAGATTTTGTACTCAATGAATGGAACAAAGAAGAAAGCAGTCAGTTAATTGAACGCATTCCTGTATCTTGTAATTTAATAACTTCTTTTGGTACTGCCGGAATGGTAAATACTATGAATGCCTTTAATGGTAAGTAGCACTAATTATCACTCGCATACCACTCAGCAAAAGAAGAAGCCGTTTCTTGTAGGCGCAAAGAAAATAATTGGATATTCTTTGGTAATCTCTTTTTTATTTTCGCAGCAAAGTCAGTAATCATCATTTCACATGTAGGCTGGTAGTCTACTAATATAATGTTATGATCTAATTCTTTTAGGTGCTCAGCTAATGCTAAATGTGGTGTATTTTTGTTGAAGATCGTGGCATGATCAAAAACATCAACAATTTCTTCTTTTACGATTTTTTTTAAATCAGAAAAGTCAATGACCATTCCATATTTTGCCTGTGAATTGTCTGAGATAGGTTCTCCAATTACAGTTACTGCGAGTTTGAAGCTGTGCCCGTGTATGTTTTTACATTTACCATCATATCCATAGATGGCATGTCCTGTTTCGAAATCGAACTGTTTTGTAATCCTTATTGTACTCATTTTATTTTCTTCTATTTCGATTTGTTTTCGATTTGTTGTAAAAGTACATGACCGCTAATGCAATTGCTAATCCTAAAAATAGATAATCTCCTCCCATGATATATTGATTTCGTTGGCAAAGTTACTTTTTAAATTTGAATAATGCGTTTTTTGTGAATTCAGAAACCACTAATGTTCCTGAGATGACTGCTCTTTCTGCTAGTAATGTGTTCCAGTGAGCTGTTCCTTCCCAAAAGATTTTTTTCATTTCTGAGAGTGCTTGTGGGTTGTATGATGCCAATTTTTCTGCCAACAACGTAGCTTCTGTTCTCAGTTCTAGTGGGGTTTCAAAAACCTGAGCAAACAAGCCTTTTTCTTTTGCCCATGTTGCATTTTTCCATGTTGTTGCCGCTATTGATAATTCTGCCAATGCTGCTACACCTATTTTACGTTCTACTGCCGGTGCAATTACAAAAGGACCAATACCAATGCTTAATTCTGATAGTTTTATAGCAGCAGCCTCTGTGGCCAATACATAGTCACAAGCAGCAGCCAATCCAACACCTCCACCTACAGTTTTACCTTGCACAACACCAATAATCAATTGAGAACAGGTCCTCATAGCATTGATTACATTGGCAAACCCAGAAAAGAATTTTTTGCCATCCTCAAGGTTATCAATGGCAACCAGTTCATTAAACGAGGCACCAGCACAAAATGCTTTTTCTCCTTCAGATTTTAAAACAATGACTGAGACCTCTTTGTTTTTTGAAATCTGATGTAGCTCTTCCGTCAAACGATCTAACAAACTACTAGGAAAAGAATTGCTGGCTGGATGCCCAAATTCTATCGTTGCGATTTTGTTAGCGATGTTGGTAGATAAACTTCCTTCTTTAGCTTTGCTTGTCATGGACATTTTATTTGGGTGCAAATTTACTGCTTTTGTGCTAGGAGAGAAAATTTTCGGTAAAATTTAAAATACAAAAAGACACCTCTAAAGAACATCCATACGGCAAAGGCAATCCATATAGCGTATAATTGAAATGCTAGATAATCGAGAAGAAGTAAGGTTGGAATAAACCCAAAGCAGGTGGCAAAAATTAACACATTTCGCAAGTATTTCATTTCTCCCATTCCCTTAAAGGTGCCGTCAAAAATAAAGGTTATGGCACACAAGGGTTGCATGGCTAGTATGACCCAGAAAACGGTGTAAAACGCTTCTAGAACTAACGGTTCTTTGGTGAATACTAAGCCAATAGGCTTGTATAAAACAGCTCCAAAGACTATAAAAATGACACCAATAAAGAGTCCGTATTTGATGAGTTTTTTATTTAAAGCAAGCAACGTTTTATACTCTTTTTGACCTAGGAGTTTTCCTGATAAAATATTGCCCACACTAGAGTATCCGTCTATCATAAAGGCACCAAGAAGCCATAAATTTAGGCCAATGGTATATGCTGCAATGTATTCTTTGCCATAAGATGTTGCGTAGGAGGTAGCGAAATACAAAGCTACATTCAACGCCAATGTTCGAACAAAAAGATTGAGAATCATACCAAGCAGTTTTTTCATTTCTGGATGAATGGGCAGGCTGATTTGCAATGGAATGGTTGTTTTTGTTCGTAAAAGAAGCACCGATAGTATGGCCATAGTTCCTTGAGCAATGACGCTTGCATAGGCGGCACCATCAACATACATTGCAGGAATGTATTGGTCAATACCATACACGAACACATAGTCTAAACCAATATTAATCGAAGCGCCCGTAATGGCAATTAGCATCGGGTAAAAGGTGTTTTGTAATCCTCTAAAAATACCGAAAATGGCAAAGGTGACCAAGGCAAAAGGGAATCCCCAAATTCGTATTGAATAATAGCTAATACAGTAGTCTAAAATTGTTCCTGATGCGTTGTAAAATTTGAAAATTATATCAGTAAATGGATAGGTAGCGGCAATTACAAAAAAACTCATAAGAAGAATACTGCCAATGGCTTGTACAGGGAGTTCTTTGATTTCGTCTAATTTATCGGCTCCAAGATATTGCGAAATTATAGAGGAAATGGCACTTCTAATTTGTCCAAAAACCCAAACGAGCATCGAGATGAATGCACCAACAATTCCAACAGCTGCAAGTGATTCGGTAGCGTTGTTTTCGATATTACCAATAATGGCTGTATCGGTAATAGATAAAAGGGGTTCGGCAATACCAGCAATCAGTGCAGGGAAGGCCAAACTGTTTATTTTTTTATGGCTAATGTCTGTTTTCAAATCGACTCAAAAATACGAATAATACAAAGTATATGAGTACATTTGTAACGATATCTAAAACGCATTTTTGCAGTTCAATTATTTTGTGTAATTTCCTTCATTTAAAATAGACACTTCCCATGAAAAATATACTCGTTCCAATTGGCTCTTCAGAAAACGCAATTAATACATTGCAATATGCTATTGATTTTGCTAAGGAAGTAGGCGCTCATGTCTATGTGCTGAGAGCTTATAATGCGCAGTCAAAAGCGGGTACCATGATTGACGTAAATGCAAGATTAGAACGTGAATCGAATTTGTACATGCGTTCCATGATCAATAGTGTGGATAGAAAGGGGCTTGACATTCAATTAATTTCTGCCAAAGGAAATGTTGTTGACTCCATTGCTGCGGTTGAAAAGGAGATTGGTGTTGATTTAATTATGATGGGGCCAAAAAGTAATTCTATTAAAGAAGAAGTGTTTTTAGGTACGACTTCTGGAAGCGTAGTAAAGCAATCTGATTTTCCGGTATTGATTGTGCCAGAATCGTATGTGTTTAAACCATTTAATTCGATATTAACCGCTTTTAAATCTGGTCGTATCACGAAGCACAATGTATTAGCTCCATTACAATCAATCAAGCATAATTTCAATCCAGTAATCAACTTGTTATTGGTTAAAACGCCTGGTTATGTTGAGGAGGATTTGGTAATTGATACGTCTTTAACTGCTTTAAAATCGTCACTAAAAATTACGGAAAATGCGACAACTTTTCAAGGAGTATTGGAACATTTTCAGTCGAATAATCCAGACATGCTCTGTGTTTTTAGGCGTAAAAGAGGATTCTTTAAAAAGCTTTGGGAAAAGAATACCATCTTAAAAAAAGAATTTCATTGCAGCGTTCCTTTATTGGTGTTGAGTGGGAAAAATTAACTGTGAATTAGTGTTTCTTCTCAGTAAACGCAACAGATGGATCAAAAATTTCTTTGATAAGGTTTTTGATAGCTATTAAAAAAGCATCCATTTTTTCGCTAGTGATGTTGTGCTCTTTTTTACCGAAATCCACTTTCAATAGACCGCTTTTTAAGTTTTTAAAAGAGATGATCCCACTTTCTATTGCAGTTGTGTTATGATTTTTAGTGTATAAAAAAGCATAGATTAATAGTTGTATTGCTTTGCTGTATTTTTCTTCTCCTATTGCTGCGATGTCCGGTACTTTTAAGTTGGTGGAAGTAACCACTCCTGTTTTATAGTCTATGATTCTCGTGATGCCATTTAGTTGGTCTATTCGATCTACTTGCCCTTTTAATTTTATAGGGAAATCAAATTCCTCAATGGTAATTGTAGCCTCTAAATCTTCCTCTGTAGCAATGATTTTTAAGACGTCATCATCTTTTAACGTATTCATTTCTAGCGTTAAGAAACGATTGATGTAGTCTTTTGATATTTCAAAAATGAGTCGGTTTTTACCCGTGTAGACATCAGCGTTGTGAAAGTGTTTCTTAAAAAAATGGATGACCCACTCATCAACCCTTGGAAATAAGGTTTTGATAGTATCTTTGGTCATAAATTTACCAATAAAAGGTTGGTATAGTTTGTCTAAAGTATCGTGAATGATGGTTCCCATGGTATTCGCGGCTACTGTTTCTTCCACTTCTTTGAATGTTCTTAAGCCCAGTACTTTCTGCTTGTAAAAATCTATTGGATTGTAGAGGTAACTGGTGAGTGTTGACGGAGAAAACCCTTTAATGGCTTGCTCTTTGAGTTTTTTAAGAATTGCTTCCGTTTTTGGGATTTCCATCAAGGTACTTTTTTCAGTAGTTATCTGTGGAGCAATTTGTAACTGTTTTGTTTGCGGTTTGAGATGCAGTAATTGCGATAGAAACCGGCTTTTTTCTCCTCCACCAAAACTGTCGTTTTCTGAATTGTACAACAAAAAAATATGCTTTGCGCGCTGTAACAGCCTAAAAAAGTGATATGAAAAAATGGCGTCTTTTTCTCGGTATGTGGGGAGGTCAAACTCAAGCTTTACATCAAAAGGAATGAATGAGTTTTCTGAATTGCCTTTGGGCAATATGTTTTCGTTTACGGAGGTGATGATGAGGTTTTCAAAGTCTAAAACACGTGTTTCTAAAAGTCCCATTAACTGCAATCCTTGCAATGGTTCTCCTTGAAAAGAAATACTTTCTGACCCAACTAATTGGTGAAATAACTGCTGTATCGTTTTTAGTGTTTTTAGGTAGTTGTATTCTATTTGAAGGTTTTTTAATTGAGAAAAGGCGGTATGAAATCGAAATAAATATTCTTTTTCTAGTGCATTGGCGCTTTCTTTTAAGAGTAGGATTAATTCGAGAATGCGTTCTATGAACTCTAAGGAGTTTTCGAATTTCTTGAATATAGATAGGAGTATTTTACGACGGTGTACTTCTAGTGGTTGTAGAAAGCTTTCGAGCTGCTGTATACTGATAAACGCTTCATTATCTTTCGCTATCTTCATGGAAATCCCGTCAAAAATATTGGTGTCACCGTCAATCAATAAAGGCTGTATGTTAGGCTGTTTCAGAAACTGTAGCACATCTTTAAAATAAAATTGTTGTTGTGCTGTTTTTTGGAGTTTTTCTTGATTGAGAAATAGGTTGAAAATAGATGAAAACAGTGAGGTTGTCGGAACACCTTTTAAGGGGTACCCCATGGTGATGTTGATGGCGTCTACTTCTTTTGGCAATGAATTTAGAGCGATAGGTAGTAGACTCTCATCTGCTAAAACATAGGCAGTTTTGTTAAAGTTTGGGAATTTTTTTAAAAGTTCTCCAGCGTGTTTTATTTGAGTCACATTTTTTGAAGCTCCAATGAGTTCAATGTTTTTTTCTTCACTAAAATGAGAAGTAGGTGTTTGAAGCTTGTTGGTGAGGTAATACTTCCAATCAGAAGCGTATTTTCTGATAAACCTCCCTGCTTGATGTTGCCCCTGTAAGAAGGCCGTATCAATATCCCAATACACTTCTGTGTTTCCGTTGTTGAGCATTTGCTGAAAGAGCAGCTCTTCTGACTTGTTTAAAGCATTAAACCCAATAAAATAAAACTGTTTGTGTTTGTTTTTTTGAATATAAGTATCAATTTTTTTGGTAGATTCTCGATAGATCAATCCTTGGTATCCACATTTTTTTTCTTTTAAATAACTGTAAAAGCTCTTGTAGTATTCATGAAGCTTCTCCATAAAAGAAAAATGCGTCTTCATCATTTCTGTTGCTACTAAAGGTTTTTTGACAGACCATTTTTTGAGTCTTTCTATATCTCTTAAGTAGGTGAAAATCTCTTTCTGGTTGGTAAGGTGCTGGTCTATTTCATTAAAATCTTGGAGCACTGTAATGGCCCAAGAGGAAAACTTCTCAAATTCTTCAGGCGCTGTTTCTATGCGCTTGTACACCGAATAAAAGTGGAATAGGAGTTGAATGGTATCTGCTTTTTTTAGGTCGGTAACTTCTTCAATAAAGCTTCCAATATTTACAATATTGGGTAAAAATCCAATCGAGATTTCCTTTTTAAATGCTTCTTTCAGAAATACGCCTGCTCTTTGAGAGGGCACTATACATACTGTGTCTTCAAATGAATTTTGTTTTTTTAGGATGGCTGTTAGAGTTTCAGAAATAAAGGTTTGCATGAAGAAATAGCATCAGAATTAGGTGAAACAATGTACAAAAAGAAGTGATTTATTTTATATTATTGTTTAAAAATTATTTGGATGCAGTCAGAACTTAAAATAGCGATGGTTCAAAAGGACATTGTATGGCATGATACGCAACAGAATAGGATGCAGTTAGATGTGTTGTTTGAAGAAATGGAAGTTGTTGATCTGATTGTGTTGCCAGAAATGTTTAGCACTGGTTTTTCGATGTTACCAAAGCCTGTTGCAGAAACTATGCAAGGAGCAACGGTTGCTTGGATGCAGCAAACAGCACAGCAACAAAATGCTGCAGTGGTTGGTAGTTTGGTTATAGAAGAAGATGGATTGTTTTATAACAGATTGTTATTTGTTACTCCAGAGGAGACTATTGCTTGTTATGACAAACGTCATGCATTTGCTTTGGCAGGTGAACATGAATCCTACACTGCAGGAACAGAGAAGTTGCTTGTTACTTTTAGAGGGTGGAAAATTTGTCCGCTTATTTGTTACGATCTTCGCTTTCCTGTTTGGTCTAGAAACACCGAACAGTACGATGTTTTGCTGTATGTAGCCAATTGGCCAAGGCCGAGAATTCAAGCGTGGAAGGTGTTGTTAAAAGCGCGAGCCATAGAAAACATGAGTTATTGTATTGGTGTAAATAGAGTGGGGGTTGATGCCAACAAGCATGTGTATTCAGGAAACTCCATGGCACTCGATTATGCTGGTAATGAAATGACACCTATGTGTGTCTATAAAGAACGTATTTTAGTTGCGAGTCTTCAAAAGGAT
>JBELDQ010000074.1:0-9489 GCA_042094215.1 Polaribacter sp.
TTTACAAACGGACTTTTCTATAAAATAGGGTTGAACTTACTCTGCCTTTTCTTCCAATAAATCAAAGAATTGATCCAGTCTTGGCATGATGATAATTTTTGTTCTTCTGTTTTTTGCTCTATTGGCAGGTGTGTCATTTGCTGCGATAGGCACATAACTAGATCTACCAGCTGCAATTAATCTACCAGGAGCTACGTCGAATTTAGTTTGTAGGATTCTGGCAATAGAGGTTGCTCTTTTAGCAGATAAATCCCAGTTGTCTTGTAAGACCTCATTTTGGATTGTTTGAGAATCTGTATGTCCTTCAATCATAACATCCATGTTTGGTTGCGCATTCACAACGTCTGCTACTTTAGCAAGTACATTGTTGGCTTTTTTTGTTACATTGTAACTACCGCTCTGAAACAATAGTTTGTCAGAAATAGAAATGAAAACAACTGTTTTCTCTACATTAATTTCGATGTCTTCATCGTCTAAGCCCTCTTTTAAAGCTTTCTTTAGGTGAAAAGCAACTGCTAAATTCAATGAATCTTTCTTTGTCATTGCCTTTCTAATGTACTTAATGTACTGGTCTTTTTTACTTAATTGAACCAAGGTTTCCTTAATGTTGTCATTGGCTCCTTTGGTTAGCACAGTTAAATTATCTACAAACTCTAAGGTTTTTTGTTTGTCTTTCTGTAGCTCTTTTACTGTACTCTCTAAATCAGAAATCTTAGATTGATAGCCGTTAGAAAGCGTTTGCTTCTTTTCTGACTCAATTAAACACTTCGTTAAATTGGTTTTTACTGCAAGTAACTCGTCTTTGGTTTTTTTGTGGTTTGCTTCTAACGATGCGTATTCCTTTTTTGATACGCAGGAGCTCATCAAGAAAATAACCGTTAGGGATAGAAGTGCTTTTTTCATTTTTTCTAAAGTATTAAGTATTTGACAAATGTAAAAAAAGGAACGCTAAAAAAATGCTGAATAATCATATTTTATACTATTTTTAAGAGTAATTTATCATGTATCTTTGGTTTTAATTTCATTTTACGCATGAAGAAGGTTTTTTTACTGCTTTTCGTAGCACTGATTGTATCTTGTAATTCCAAAAAAGAGCAGGAGGTCGTTCGGTTAGAAGGCGTTGTTTTTGGAACAACCTATCACATTACATGTTTGACAGACAGGCCCAATACGTTTCAGAAATCGATAGACAGCCTCTTTGCCTTGATGAATGCTTCATTGTCTACTTATATTTCTACATCAGCCATTTCAAGAATAAACAAAGGCGACAGCACGGTTGTTGTAGATGCGTATTTTAGAGAGGTGTTGCAAAAGTCGCAGCGAGTGCATAGAGAGACCAACGGATTTTTTGATCCTACAGTGGGTAGTTTGGTGAATGCCTGGGGTTTTGGTCCTGAAAAAATGAGTGAAGCACTAGACAGTGTCGTTGTTCTAAAGATGATGCAGCTCATTGGCCTTGATAAAGTGTCACTGAAAAATGGACACTTAAAAAAGCAGCATCCTGATGTGTATTTAGACTTTAATTCAATAGCCAAAGGTTTTGGTGTAGATGTGGTTGGGCGTTTTTTAGAACGTAAAAATAGCCGTAATTATTTGGTCGAAATTGGAGGAGAAATAAGAGCGAGAGGTGTTAATGTAAAAGGAAAGAATTGGAGGGTTGCCATTGAGAGCCCAAATATAGATGGCACACAGTCGTTCTATGATACCGTAGAATTGACCAACGAATCTATGGCTACCTCTGGGAATTATAGAAAGTTTAGAATTGCAGATACCGGTCAGAAATACGTGCATACTGTAAATCCAAAGACTGGGTTTGCTACAGCAAGTAATTTATTGAGTGCCTCGGTCATTGCGCAAGCAGACTGTGCCGATGTGGATGCCTACGCTACCGCATTTATGGCCATGGGTCTGAAAGGTACAAAGGCCTTTCTTAAAACACATCCTGAGTTAAAAGTTGTATTGATCTATTCAGACGATAATGGCGATATACAGGAGTTTAAAAACTTTTAGCTGTTGTAAAAGAACTTACTTTAGCTCGCGTATCTTATTTAAAGCAGACGGGTAAGATTTCCCCTTTCGCTAAACAATAACGATCCATGAGTACTGAACTGATTTTTTCTGTGTAGTCTACCTCTTCCACGGTGAAGCCTATAGCGCGCAGTTTGTCAAAATAATCGGTTCCATAAACTCGTACATGATCGTATTGACCAAAGACTTGGGCGCGCTCTTTTTTATCTGTAATAGAATCGTCTTCAAAGGTGACTGATCTTGAGAGATCTTGGGGTATTTGAAAAATTCCCATACCGCCAGGCTTTAACACACGATACAATTCTTGCATTGCTTTTGTGTCATCAGTAATATGCTCTAGCACATGGTTGCAAAAAACAATATCAAAGGAGTTGTCATCAAAAGGCAATTGGCAAATATCTGCTTTTACATCAGCAATCGGAGAATACAAATCTGCTGTGGTATAGTTGAGATTGGCTTGTTTTCTAAAAATAGGCAAGAAACATTGCTCAGGAGCCATATGCAGCACCTGTTTTTCTGAGGTAGACGTAAAGAAGTCTGTATATTCTTTTAAGTACAACCAAAGCAAGCGATGTCTTTCTAGTGAGAGTGTGCTAGGCGACAATGCATTTTCTCGTTGTTTTCCATAGCCATAGGGTAAAAACTTACGAAAACTTTTGCCGTCTATAGGGTCTGTAAATCGATCTCCTTTTAAATAGAATGCTATGAGCGGTCTCACCCAATAGCTCAAGCGAATGAGTATGGGTCGAGGAATGAGATTTAAGAAGAATTTAAAGATGGTTTTCATAGCTTTTTATATGTAGCATGCGCTAACAATAAAATTCACTGCTTGTGCATAGCATCAACAGCTTTTACGATGCACTATATGCAGTTCATTGGAATTAAAGCACAAATGCTTTTTGTCTGAATTCCTCTTCTTCGTTAGAGGTAATTCCCAATGCCTCATAAATATAATTAAAGGTAGATAAGAGTTCTGGTTTTCCATCAACAATAGCCACGTCGTGCTCAAAGTGCGCACTTGGCTTTCCGTCTCTAGTTAAAATTGTCCACCCGTCTTTTAAATGATTGATTTTGTGGGTACCCATATTGATCATAGGCTCTATGGCGACAACCATGCCATTTACAAATTTTTTCCCTCTTCCTCTTTTTCCATAGTTTGGCATTTCAGGGTCTTCATGCATCACTTTACCAATACCGTGTCCAACCAATTCTCTAACCACACCGTATCCATGTTTTTCTGCATAGTGCTGAATGGCAAAACCGACGTCGCCAACTCTGTTCCCTGCTTTCAACTCACGAATCCCTTCGTACAAACTTTGTTTGGTAACTTCTAAGAGTTTTTTTGTTTCTGGAGCAATTTCCCCTACTTCAAAAGTGTAGGCATGATCTCCGTAAAACCCATTTTTTAAAGCGCCGCAATCTATAGAAATAATATCTCCTTCAATCAAAGGTTCATTCGTTGGAAAACCATGTACCACTTGAGCATTTGGACTCATACATAGGGTGTTTGGAAAATCATACAGTCCTAAAAAACCAGGCACTGCGCCTTCAGAACGAATGTACTCCTCGGCAATTTTATCAAGTTGCAATGTGGTGACACCCGGCTTTACCTCTTTGGCAAGTATTCCTAAAGTTTTAGAGACAATCAATGCACTTTCACGCATCAATTCAATTTCTTCTAAGGTTTTTATTTGGATCATGGTACTGACGAATTAGTTGGCAAATATACTTTAAAAAAAGAAATTACAGAAACATCCCATTTTTCTTTGGAGGCCTTTTTTTATCGCATGCGTTTCTTGATATATGCACCGATAACTGTTTTAAAAGAGGTTCTTTTTATGACAGGATACGGGTCCTTTTGAAATAGGTATATTACCCTTATAAAGTCAAATGCATCATCATTCGAAACATCTTAATGAGATACTCGATTCATATTAAGGGTTTAGCAATCTAGAAAAAAAGTTTCTTTTTTTAGGAGGTTTTGGGGTTGTATTAAAAATGAGTTGATAGATTTCTGTCCATCCTAAAAAGCCACCCACATTTCGATCGTCTATAAATAAGTCAGCATGTATTTTCCGACTTATTTCTCCATCAAATTCCTCTTCAGGATAGTTCTTGTTTACCGCGTAAAATTCAATGCCGTTTTCACTACAAAAAGCAACGGCTTCCTCCAATTTTTTCCCGCTCCTGTAAGTCCAAAGTATAAGGCGATGTCCCTCTTCTTGGAGTTTTTTTATTGTTTCAAAGGCAAAGAGCATTGGTTTTCCAATGCCTGGATAGGCGTCTTCTACAATGGTTCCGTCAAAATCGATGGCAATAATTAAATGGTCTTTTGGTAGCATGTATTATTTTGAACGATCGTATGAGTGTTTGTACTCTTTGTCAGTTAAAATGGCTAAAATGTCTTTTTCTAAAGTGACTCTTGGATACTCCACATAACGCCCGATTTCTTCACCTTTTTTATAAAAAATAAATGTAGGGACTCTAAATATATTGAGGTCTTTTTGTAAATTGTCGGGTGTTTTTTTTCCTCTATTTACAGTAATCATTTCAAGGTTTTTCAGATTGAATTTAGCAGCCTCTAAAACCTTATAAAATCGAGGTGTTTCTCTTTTACTGTCGCCACACCAAGTACCCATAAATGCTTTGATGTTTACATTCTTTAATGCTTTTTTTAACTTTTTAGCTGTCGTTGCATCAACCGTGTAACTGTCGCTATAACGCTGAAACCATTTTGTGTAGGGTTGTTGGTCAAAATCTGATCTTTGGGTAATACCAACTAAATCTCCTGAGGCATTTTTTGTTGCATGTTTTTCTTGTGCAATACAACACATGGTGGTTGCGAAAGTAAGAAGTAAGAATATGTTTTTCATAGTGCTTTTTAAACGATTGATTTTTGAGTCATTTCTTTTGGTTGTGTTATGCCCATCAATTTTAAAATTGTAGGAGCAATATCGCCCAAGATACCATTTTTTATTGATTTGATTTCTTTGTCAATTAAAATGACGGGTACCGGATTTGTTGTATGTGCCGTATGCGGTGTTCCATCTGGATGTATCATCGTTTCACAATTACCATGATCTGCAATGAGTATGGTGGTGTACGATTGTTCTAGTGCGGCTGTTACTATGTCTTTGGTAACAATATCTACAGTTTCGCATGCTTTTATCGCGGCATCAAAGTCACCGGTATGACCTACCATATCTCCATTTGCAAAGTTTAAACAAACAAAATCTACATCGCCCTTTGTTATTTCAGGAACAATAGCGTCTCTAATTTCATAGGCACTCATTTCTGGTTGTAAATCATAGGTAGCGACTTTTGGCGAAGGACAAAGCAATCGTTTCTCTCCGTCAAATGCTGCTTCTCTTCCACCAGAAAAGAAAAAAGTAACATGCGGGTATTTTTCTGTTTCTGCAATGCGAATTTGTTTTTTGCCTGCGCGCTCTAGAACTTCTCCCAGTGTGTTTTTTATATTGGTACTGCTGTATACCACATGAATGTTCTTAAATGTAGCATCATAATTTGTCATGGTTACAAAGTGTAGCGGCAGTTTCTGCATCTGGTGAGATGGAAAATCTTTCTGACTTAAAGCATTGGTGAGCTGTCTGCCTCGGTCTGTTCTAAAATTAAAGAAGATAACAACATCCTCTTTTTCAATGGTTGCTTTAGGGGTATTGTCTTTGTCAACCATAATTATGGGTTTGATAAACTCATCTGTAACACCATTGGCATAACTTTGTTCAATGCTTTCTCCTGCATTTTTAGAGGTGGACCCCTTTCCATGAACCAATGCATTGTAGGCTACTTGCACTCTTTCCCATCGGTTATCTCTATCCATGGCATAATACCTTCCTGTGATCGATGCCAAGGTGCCTGTCGTTTCTTGTAAGGTATTTTCAATGTCATTGATAAAGTATTTACCAGATTTAGGATCACAATCTCTACCATCGGTAAAAGCGTGCAAAAACACATGTTCTACCTGACGATCGCTGGCAGCTGTTAAAAGCCCTTTTAAATGATTGATATGCGAATGAATACCTCCATCAGAAACCAACCCTAAAAAATGCACCTTTTTATCATGCTTTTTGGCATAGTCAAAAGCGTTCGTCAAAGCGGTCTCTTGTGCAAGTGTATTTTCTTCGAGTGCCTTATTAATTTTTGCTAAATTTTGATACACAATTCTACCTGCTCCTAAATTCATGTGCCCAACTTCTGAATTGCCCATTTGTCCTTCGGGCAAGCCAACATGTGATCCATCTGTTCTTAAAGTTGCATGTGGAAATTGCCCATATAAAGAATTGATATAGGGTGTTTTTGCTTTGTAAATAGCAGATGCTTTTGGATCTTGTGTAATTCCCCAACCATCTAAAATAAGTAAGATTACTTTTTTGTTCATACCGATAAATTATAGCGTAAAAATAAGAAAGATTTTTAGCTTCATCTTACTATTTTACGAAACCGATAGCGCATTTTTTAAAGCGCTTGTTTGAAGAATCATATTGTTGTAGTTGAGTGAGTAGTTATGACGCCGTGTAAGTGTCTGTTGTTGGGTGTTGTAAGGCTTTTTTTTGCTAGCCTGTGTTGCTCGGTTTCTTTTCATGTATAATTGTATCTGAATCCATCTCAAAATATGTAACTTTACACAGTATATAAGCCACCTTAAAAAGAGTGTGAAACTCATATCTTAGTAAAATGGAACATCTTTTTGAATTGAACGAAGTAACCAAGAAATTACCGAAACACTTGCATAAGTTTATCGTAAAGCAACCTTACAATGAGTACACCTCACAGAACCAGGCTGTTTGGCGTTATGTAATGCGTTTAAATGTTGATTATTTAAGTAAGGTGGCACATGCGTCCTATGCAAGTGGATTGGAAAAGACAGGCATCTCTTTAGAGGCTATTCCAGAAATGGAAGGGATGAATCGAATTTTGAAAGAAATTGGATGGGCAGCTGTTTCGGTTGATGGCTTTATTCCTCCAAATGCATTTATGGAGTTTCAGGCGTATAATGTGCTGGTCATAGCATCTGATATGAGAACAATTGATCACATTCAGTACACCCCTGCACCAGACATTATTCATGAGGCAGCAGGGCATGCGCCAATCATTGCCAATCCAGAATATGCAGAGTATTTAAGGCGTTTTGGAGAGATTGGGAGCAAGGCAATTTCATCTGCTAAAGATTACGAAATGTACGAGGCCATTAGATTATTGTCTATTGTAAAAGAAAATCCAAGTGCAACGAAAGAAGAAGTCGCAGAAGCACAAAAAGCGGTAGAGGAACTGCAAAGTACTATGGGAGAATTATCTGAAATGGCTCAAATTAGAAACCTACATTGGTGGACAGTAGAGTACGGTTTGATAGGAACCTTGGATACACCGAAAATTTATGGTGCTGGGTTGCTTTCTTCGATTGGAGAAAGTGCTTGGTGTTTGACAGGTAAAGTTGAAAAGATACCCTATTCTTTGGCTGCAGCAAACAGAAGTTTTGATATTACAAAGCCACAGCCACAGTTATTTGTTACTCCAGATTTTGCAGAACTGAGTTTGGTTTTAGAGCAATTTGCAAATACAATGTCGCTCAGAAAAGGCGGTATTGAAGGCGTGAGAAAACTGATCGATTCTAAAAATTTAGGAACCATAGAGTTGAGTACTGGGCTTCAAGTTTCAGGTCACTTTAGCAATGTGATTGCTTTTGAAGGAAAATCGATCTATCTTCAAACCACCGGACCAACGGCTCTAGCCAATAGAGATAAAGAACTCATTGGACATGGTACAGCGCACCATGCAGAAGGGTTTGGAAGTCCAATAGGGAAACTGAAAGGGATTAACATTCCTATCGAAAACATGAGTCCGAGAGATCTTGAAGCCTATGGGATTTATGAGGGGAAAGAGACAACACTGGAGTTTGTAGGAGGGGTGAAAGTTGTAGGAGAGGTCATTACAGGAACACGTGATTTACAAGGTAAAATTCAGTTAATTTCTTTTAAAAATTGTACAGTAACACATCGTGATACGGTATTGTTCGATCCTTCTTGGGGAGTGTATGATATGGCCGTTGGTGTTGAGGTTGTTTCTGCTTATGCCGGCCCGGCGTCTGTAAATTCATTTGAAGAGGTGAACAAGGTTTCAGAAACGAAGACACATAAAATAGCATATACGGATGCGCAAAAAGCACTGTATGCTTTGTACGCGCAAGTGAGAGTGCTTAGAGAAAGCAATGTAACTACTGAAGAAGATATAACCATGATTTATAACGAGCTTGTTGAGGCATATCCTTCTGATTGGTTACTGCTCTTAGAGTTGTATGAACTGTCGGTAAAAAACGATTTTTCAAATCAGCAAATGCTCTTAAATGAATTAGAACGACTGAAGCATACTGAAAATTATAAGGTGCTTATAGAAAAAGGCATCGCATTGTGTCAAAATAAAATAAAGAATTATGGGTTTATATAGCCTTTTTAAAAGAAATAAAATGGAATCAGTAATTAAAGAATATTTAGCAAAAGGAGCTGTAATTTTAGATGTTAGAACTCAAATGGAGTGGGATGAAGGACATAGTGAAGGCGCCGAACATATTGTGCTGAATTTAATTCCTCTCAAAGTAGAAGAGATTAAAGCCTTAAACAAACCTGTAATTGCGGTTTGCAAAAGTGGAGGAAGAAGTGGCCAGGCAGCACAGTTTTTATCGAGTCATGGAGTTGATATCGTCAATGGCGGTCCTTGGCAACATGTAGATAAGTACCTTTAAGAAGTATAGGTACTAAATCCAGCTTTACGAAGTCTTCTCAAGCGCCTCATTATTCTTAGTGAGGTGCGTATCTTTCGGAGCAATGCAAATATAGCACCCAAAAGAGCTCCTGTAAATGCCCCCATGGTTAGCGGATCAAAATTATGTCCCGTAATGATGTATTTCATGTAAAATACCATCATGCCAATTCCTATGGATATAAGGAATATTTGCAGTTTCGAATTTGATAAATGCGCGTACATTCCGCAAAGTACACCTGTGATTATAGACGTCGCCGTTATTTTTGTCCAAAAAAGAGTAGCGATAGAAGTTCCTTTTGATAAAAAAAAGGAGGTTGTAAAGAGTCCAATAAGACAGCCTACAACAATTCCAATAGAAAGTTTTTTTGCCATTTGTATGAGCAAGGGGGAGATTAAACTACTTAAAATTAGGAAAAAAAATTAATATCTAGGTATTAATTTTAAGAATTTACGGAAAATCCTCGAATTTTATCTGTGGATACGCTTCTTTTAACGTAGCTATTTTGTCTCTAAGATTTTTTAAAAACAGTTGATGTTGGGCTGAATTTTTATTGAAGGGTCTGTGATTTAGACTTCTTTGAATGGTTTCTACTGCTTGCATCGTTGTGGTAGCCTCTTTAGAAATCCATGTCTCAGAAAAGCGTTCCCAAATGTAATTGATGGCTGTTTGGTTGGGATGAATCA
>JBELDQ010000075.1:0-1496 GCA_042094215.1 Polaribacter sp.
GGATCTGTTGCTCCATATACTTTCGTTTGATCTGAATCAGCGGTTACTGTTAAAGATGCTTTGGTGATCTCAAAAGTAGTAGTTAAAGAACCATCATAGTCATTGATTCCTGTGATTGTAACAGTTGCAGTACCTACGTCTGTATTGTTAGCATAACTCAATTCATAGTCTGTGTCTTTTTCTAACTCAGTCATACCATCTTTAATCACTGGACTTGGAGTTTGTCCTAAACCTGTATAAACTAATTCGGCTATCGGAGCTACTGTGATATCAATAGAATTTATATCCTTCACTTGATCATCATCAAGTGAAATGTTAGCATTCACCAATTCAGATGAAATGGCTCTGAGAAGATTATCTCCTATCCAATAATTTCCAGTACCATCATCTTTAATAGTTGCTATTCCTATGATAGGAGTAATATTGTTTTCCGAAGGTTGATTGAAAGTTCCAATAGCAGAACCGATTGAAGATGAGAACAGTCTCGTACTAGAACTAGAACCTGTCACTCCCATTCTAACTTTGAATTGATCAACTGGTTTATTATAGTACGCTATAAAAGAGGCTGTTTCTTCAAATGCTATACCACTTAAGCTTGAATTAATTCCCTCAAATCTAGTAAAACCATCTCTACCTTGCGGATTTTGAATTACTGTTATCCCAGAGCCTTGACCTAATTGATAAGAACTTAAACCAAATAGCTCAACAAACTCTTTACTAGATGAGCTTCCATCTATATCTACTGGATTTATAACAAAATTTTTCATTCCCACTTTTGTTGTGGTTCCTGACAAGAAAAAATCAAAGGTAAAGTCTACAAAAGAACCAGAACTAGAATTAGAGTTTATTTGAGGTTCAAATCTTGACGGATTGGTATCATTATCAAATGTAAAACTACTCACATTCGACTTAGCATCTATACTAATTACTACATCAATTGCTTGACCATCGATGGTAATCGCATTCACTTTTTTATAGGTAGTACCTACCGCTCCATCGGTTCCTGTTCTGGTATAATTATCAAGATTAAAAGTTTGGAAATTTGCATCATATACCGTCAAGCCTACCAAGCCATTTGGTATTTCAATTACTTCTAAAGCAAAAGTTTCAGCACCTTCAAAATTAGTATCCTGTTCATTAGTAATATTTACTCTTATGAATAGAGTACCTTCATTAGGTATTGCTAATTGATCATCTGTATTATAGTCAATCCAATTACTACCGTTCCATGATTGTATTACTGGGGAATTACCCAAATCTGCCTCTCCGGCTTCTTGAATTAATCTTAATGAGAAGACATCTCCAACAAGTCCTTTTACTTCGAAAACACCCCAATCTGAACCCTCGTTGATAATGATATCTTGAACTGGATCACTTGCATTGTTGATGCCATCGCCATCAATATCTGGATCACTCGCATCATTGATACCATCTCCGTCAGTATCCTCTCCATTATCGTTTATACCGTCGCCATCTGGATCTACATCTTCGTCATT
>JBELDQ010000075.1:1596-2137 GCA_042094215.1 Polaribacter sp.
ATGCCATCACCGTCAGTATCCTCTCCATTATCGTTTATACCGTCGCCATCTGGATCTACATCTTCGTCATTTGGAATGCCATCACCATCAATATCTGGATCACTCGCATCGTTAATGCCATCACCGTCAGTATCCTCTCCATTATCGTTTATACCGTCGTCGTCCGGATCTACATCTTCATCATTGTTAATTCCATCGCCATCAATATCTGGATCGTTTGCATTGTTGATTCCGTCACCATCAATATCTGAATCGTTTGTATTGTTGATGCCATCACCATCGGTATCTACTCCATTATCGTTTGTACCATCGCCATCTGGATCTACATCTTCGTCATTTGGAATGCCATCACCATCAATATCTGGATCACTCGCATCGTTAATGCCATCACCGTCAGTATCCTCTCCATTATCGTTTATACCGTCGCCATCTGGATCTACATCTTCGTCATTGTTAATTCCATCGCCATCAATATCTGGATCACTCGCATCGTTTGTACCATCGCCGTCGGTATCTACTCCATTATCGTTTGTACCATCGC
>JBELDQ010000075.1:2237-3467 GCA_042094215.1 Polaribacter sp.
CGTCCGGATCTACATCTTCGTTATTGTTAATTCCATCGCCATCAATATCTGGATCGTTTGCATTATTGATGCCATCACCATCAATATCTGAATCGTTTGCATTGTTGATGCCATCTCCATCGGTATCTAGTCCATTATCGTTTGTACCATCGCCGTCCGGATCTACATCTTCGTTATTGTTAATTCCATCGCCATCAATATCTGGATCCGTTGCGTCACCTTCTCCATCATTATCTGTATCAGTATCTATAAATAAATTAAGATTAATAGCACCTAATCCAGCTGCATTCATAGCATTGATTGTAAACTGAGTTTGCGTTAGAGCAACTGTTGGTGTACCACTAATAACACCTGTTGAAGTACTAAAACTTAAACCAGAAGGTAATGTTGGTGAAATAGCATAAGAGGTAATAGCACCTCCAGAATTTGTAGGACTAATTGTAGGTAGGGCAACATTAATGACACCATTGTAATCAGATTGACTTAAAGTAATAGCTGGTGGAGATAATGTTTGAATATTTGTATTTGTAGTAGAAGCTACAGGGTTACTATATGCATCCTGATAGCTTATTGTTAAATTATAGGTTATAAATGAAAGCGCTGCACCCGAAACTACATTTGTAATTGTTGTTGGATCTGACCCCACTTCATAATTAAATGTAGCTGAAGTAGCATCTGTCATAGTCCAAACTGTAGCAGTGCTACCATCTGTTGGGCTAAAAGTTAAAGACACAGAACCACTTAATGGTGTTTCTGGTAACGTATAATCTACTTGTAACGTTGTAGCACCTGTGGTATCTGTAGCTGGTAAAGTTAATACTGGATCTTGCGTAGTACCAACAGTAATTGTTATTGAATAATCTACACTACACCCATTTGCATTAGTGTAAGTGATAACAGTATTTCCTTGAACCAATCCACTAACTTCACCATTTGCATCAACAGTTGCATTTGTTGGGTTAGAAGAATCCCATGCATTAGAAGTTGCAGGGGTTGTGGTTGCTGAAAGTGTTATGGATTCACCAGCTGCAACTGAAGTATCCCCAGAAATAACTGGTAACTCATTAACAGAAATTGTTTTTGTACTCTCATAAGAGCATGTATTGTAAGTATAAGTGTACGTAATTATTGCTGTTCCTTCAGCATTAGCGGTAATATTACCTGAAGCATCTATCGATAATACAGAACTATCTGAAGTAGACCAACTTCCACCACTATTCGTATGTGTTA
>JBELDQ010000075.1:3567-9479 GCA_042094215.1 Polaribacter sp.
GATAATACAGAACTATCTGAAGTAGACCAACTTCCACCACTATTCGTATGTGTTAAGGTCTCTGTACTATTTTCACAAATTTCAGAAACACCAAATATCGCTGGCCCAATTTGTAATATATTCTTAGAACTACCTGTCATATTCATAGAGTTGATTGTTAAATCATTTCCATTAACACTTGAATCAGAAAAAGAAGAAATGCTAGTATTATCTGATGATCCAGTTCCTTGATCAAATTTATAATATGCCATTAAATTTGATTCTGTTCCTTGTAATTCATTAGTATAATTAGATGCTATCTCACTTGTTGACTTTACAGTATTCCATATTTTTACTTCATCAATATTACCATTAAACTGTCTACTATAACCACCGTTACCAGAAATATTTCTTCCAATTTGTAAATTTCCTGATGTAAAATTTGGAGTAAACCCTTGACTTCTGGCAAGTGTACCAACTAAGTTCCCGTCAATGTATAATTTCATAACTCTAGAGTCACCATCATAAGAAGCTGCAACATGTTGCCAACTATCTGTTGAAAGCGCATTAGATGAAGTTGCTAATCTTTCCCAAGACCAACTTTGTTCAATTATGAAAGATAAAACACCATTGGATTCAGTTTTTAATGAAAAAGCATTTCCTTTAGAAATAATTCCAGCACTAGACTCATCAAATGAAGTTGGGTAAATCCAAGCTTCTAATGTAAAACTATTAGAATTTGATAAATTCAAAGTACTCGTTGGGGCACTAGAAAGGTATCCTGATGAAGCAAAATTAACAACTCTATCATAAGCGTATGGTGCATCTTGAACAACCACATCTATTTCAGCTCTATCACTCTCACAACCTGAAGTATCATTTAATTGAGAAACATAATAAGTAGTTGTACCTGCAGATGAAGTTGTTGGTGTTGGGGCTGTGCTACTAGCTGAACCACCTGTGGCTTCTGTATACCATTGTAAGGTATGACCTGAAGTTGCTGTTGGTGTTAATTGACTTGCTGCATCATTTTGACAGTATGTAACATCAATCACAGAAGGCGCTGAAGGTATATCGAATATTGTTACGGTAATTGCTGTCCTGTCACTTTCACATGGGTTTGAATTTAGTGTACTTTCTAATTTAAATGCAAAATCATTCGAAATTACGGAGCTATTTACATATCCTGTTCCATTTGAATAAGTACTAGAGGAATACCTAGGGTACATATTACTAGTTGATGATAATTCAAAATAATAGGTTTGACTTGAACTTAAGGTAACACTTTGATTTTCAAAAGAAAACAAAACATCACTTTTCCAACCCGATGAGGAATTAGAGTACACATCATCTGCTGAAGCCAATAGAGACCCTCCAAATCCATCATATACTTTTAATTGAGTTGATGCTCCACTAGAATTAAAGTATATTTGCTTTAATGAAATAGAATTTAGTACTACATCATCATCTACCGAAAAAGTTTGACCAAAGTTAGCTATATTATTTGCGTAACTACTTGAAGAATTATTATCTATAATAAAATCACCTGATTCAGCTACTTGTGATACATAATAAATCGTTGAACCAGCCGAAGAAGTGATTGGTGTTGGGGCAGTTGTACTAGCAATACCTCCAGTTGAATCTGTGTACCATTGTAAGATATTACCTGTGGATGCTGTTGCTGTTAATTCAGTTGCAGTGTCATTAATACAATAATTTACATCATTAGCTGTTGGCGCAGAAGGTATAGCATAAACATTGACGGTAATTACGATCCTTTCACTTTCACATCCAGTCGTATCATTTAATTGAGAAACATAAAAATTACTTGAGCCTGTTGATGATGTATTTGGTGTAGGTGCTGTGGTACTTGCTGTACCTCCTGTGGATGCTGTATACCATTGTAAGGTATGACCTGTTGCTACTGTTGCTGTTAAAGCACTCGCTGTCTCTCCTTCACAATAACTTATGTTAGCTACTGTTGGTGAGGATGGTGTATCATTTACCGTTACATCAATTGCAGCTCTATCACTCTCACATCCTGTAGTATTATTGGCCTGTGAAACATAATAGGTTGTGGTTCCTGCAGATGTAGTTGCTGGTGTTGGTGCTGAAGTACTAGCTGTACCGCCTGTGGCTGCTGTATACCATTGTAAAGTATGACCTGTAGCTGCTGTTGCTGTTAACGCACTCGCTGTCTCGCCTTCACAATAACTTATATCAGATACTGTTGGTGAGGATGGTGTATCATTTACTGTTACATCAATTGCAGCTCTACCGCTCTCACAACCTGAAGTATCATTCACCTGTGAAACATAATACGTTGTTGTTCCAGTAGACGTAGTCGTTGGCGTAATTGATGTTTGTACTGTGCCTCCTGTTGCGGCTGTATACCATTGTAAAGTGTGACCTGTAGCAGCTGTTGCTGTTAACGCACTCGCTGTCTCGCCTTCACAATAACCTATATCTGATACTGTAGGTAGAGATGGAAGATCATTTATAGTTACAGCAATTGCAGCTCGATCACTCTCACATCCTGTAGTATCATTCACCTGGGAAACGTAATACGTAGTTGTACCTGCAGATGAAGTTGTTGGTGTTGGGGCTAAAGTACTAGCTGTTCCACCTGTGGCGGCTGTATACCATTGTAAGCTATGACCTGTAGCAACTGTTGCTGTTAACGCACTCGCTGTCTCGCCTTCACAATAACTTATATCTGATACTGTAGGGGAAGATGGTGTATCATTTACCGTTCCTGAAACAGCTATGGTTTGAGTAGTTGCACCATTAGAACTAATTGAAATATTACCTGATGGTGTACCCGCACTATCTCCTGTTAAACGAATATATATAGTTGTTGAAGCAACAGTACCGGATGTTGGGGATAAAGTTAGTGAACTCGAATAACTAGAATCATCCAATGAATATTCGTACCCTGTTAATGAAGAAACAGATATGTCTCCTGTAAGATAAGAACCACTTATAGTAAAAGATTGCGAAGAAGATGGTAATCCCTCACAAACCGTAAAAGAAGTTAGACTTGAAGAAATATTGATTGTTGGCGAAGTGTTTCCTTGAAATTCAGCGTAATATATATTACCCCCGTTTCTATCTGTTGTAATTAAATCAGCATATCCATCACCTGTAATATCAAAGAGTTTTTCAGTTCCAGTATAATTACTAGAAAAATGTGTAGTTCTAGACAAAAATCTAGTTGCACTTTGATATGTGCCATTAACATTTTGAGAACCTTCAATACCAAAATAATCAGAACCAATAATGTCTAAATCACCATCACTATCAATATCGAACAATTTGGCAAATCTACTATGATTCAGAGATGAATAAGTAAATGACGAACTTCCATTATTTATATATAATCTTTGATTACTTTGACCTGGTGCTACAACATCTATATTCCCATCATCATTGTGATCAATAAAATAAATATTATCATATCCGTACATATCTGTATCTGACCCCATATCCGTAGGTGTTGTTGAAAAGCCTGAAGGGCTATTTAACACCATTTGAAGACCTGTATTATACTGTAAGAAAAATATTTCAGAATAACCATCGTTATTTATATCCTGAATTGCAATCCTTTTACAAAAAGCTATATTAGTCCCTACTTGCAAGTTGTCAAAATGATTTGTAAATGAAAAAGGTGTACTAGTTGATTGAGTAAATACCTGGATTTTTGTACTAGTATATGTACCATAACATGTTGCTGCTAAATCTAAATAACCGTCATTATTCACATCACCAACAGCGATAGAATTTATTGAATCTCTTAAAGAGTTAAAAACAATAGTTGCTGAAGTAGTATAGGTATCGTCTCCATTATTTTTAAGAATTTCAACTTTCTTATCACTATTCAAAGCACATATAATATCTAAATCACCATCATTGTCAATATCTGCTGTTTTTATATCAGAAATAGTCCCAGAATTTGTTAGAGTTAAGTCTAATGTAGATGTTGAAAAACTGCTCATTGTATTATTATCGTTTAACCCAGGATTATAATAAATAGTCAAACCTGTTGAGGTTGGATATACAATGTCTAATAAACCATCATTATTCATGTCTGCAGCCTCAAACATATAAATTGAATTTGTTTTGGTTATAGATGAGGGTGATTTGAAATAGTCACTAGTCCAAGTTAAATCCAAAACACCAGAAGTAGAATTTTTTAATTTAAAATATTTTGAATTAGAGACAACACCTGAATTTACGACAGTCAATTTAGCTACAACTTCACAAACAGGAACAGTTACTTCTAATTCGGTTGTTGTAGAGTTAGTTACCAAAGCTTTAATACCCCCAAAATAAACAATATTATTAGCTGCTGTAGCATCAAACCCAGTACCAGTAATAGTTACAGTGTCTCCAACTTCAGCACTTGCTGGTGAAATAGAGGTAATTGTGGGTGCCTGTGCCCAAATAAAAGTGCTGAAAAAGACTAAAAAAGTAAATATTTTAAATTTCATGAAAATGATTTTTATACAAATTTAAATTTCTAAACATTCTTTGTTTGAAAAAAACATATAAAAACATACTATTTTAAAAAAAAGGACACCTATTTTAAAAAAAAGGACTAATTTAGATGTGTCTATAAATAATTAAAGGATATGGAATTATTAATGCTAGCGTTAAGTTTTTCAATTTATATTTTCATAAAAAATCATAATCACAAAAATATTAAGTTTTTAAGTACGACTATTTCATTATTTGTAATTTATGCGATAGCTCACAATGCTGTAAATTCGGAAGGGTACAACATTTTAAAAACAGTTTTATTTAATCATCTTACACCATTATACCTATTAGCAGGACCTAGTTTCTATTTTTTCATAAAAACTTCAGTAGAAAATAACTTTAACTTTAAAAGGAGAGATTTAATACATTTGATACCTTTTATAATTCAATGTATTGGAATAAGTGAATACATGGCTTTACCATGGACAGAAAAAATAGATTTGGTTACAAATTTCTATTTAAATCCAGAATCACAATCTGAAATTATAACAAACATTTTCTTTGCGCCTGAAGTTAACTATATTATTAGATTCTTTCAAATAATGGCTTATTTTTCTTTCTCATTTTTTACATTAATGAAGAAAGAAAATAGTGGCATGATAAAAACTCTGAAAAGAGTAACCCTTATACTTGTTACTATTTTAATTCTTTATTATATACATATACTATTAATAATTACAAAAGGCGTTTACAATACGTTTCTTATTAAAAGTATTATTACCATTGATGTTATTTTATTATTTGTATTAATTTTAGAATTTTTAGGTTCTCCAGAGCTTTATCTAAATTCACAAATAATAAGAAATAAATATCTAAAAGAGTCCCCTTACATAAAAAAAACAGATGTTATATCAATTAATGAGACTGATAGAAAGGAATTAAATAGAAGAATTAAACAATTAAAAAGAAACTCATCTTTTTTTCTAAATTCGAAGAATAATTTTAGAAATTTTGCAACGACAATAAATTATCCTGACCACATAATAAGAGAGTACTTAAAAAGTAAAAATACCAGTTTCATAGATATTAAAAATAAAGTTAGATTATCCGTGGCAAAAAATATTTTAAATGAAACAAAATTAACTTACAATTTAGACTATATCGCTGAAAAATCAGGGTTTAATTCTAGATCTAACTTCTACTCTATTTTTAAAAAATACGAAAAATGTACTCCAAGAGGATACTTGAATAAAAAGTCTTTGGATAGTCGTATTTTATCTAACACAAGAGACTAGCACGTATAACACAAATAAGATTATATATTTGTAACTAATTGAAAATGAACCGATAAAAATATGTGAATTTAGGTGATAAGGAGTGTTATGAGCCCGACGAGCTACCTACTGCTCTATCCCGCGATATAGACTGCAAATATAAGATAGTTTTTAAGTTCT
>JBELDQ010000076.1:0-9391 GCA_042094215.1 Polaribacter sp.
TCCGATTTTTTCTGTCCATAGGAAGTACCTACAGCCATTAATAATAAAATCGAAACTAGTTTTAAGGGGAACATAGTTTTAAGGGGCATTCTTATTATTTTCTGAATTCCAAATTAACAAAAAGGTTTTCTCATCACCAAATTTATTTTCTTTAAATTTTTCGTAGGATTTGCGTACTTTCGTTGAATAAAATGAAATTTTTCTCAAGTGATTCACTTACATCAGCCAATTACCTATATCAATGGAGTTACTGCTAACAGAGCCAGTCTGTTACTTCAGGAGTTGGGCATACGTACCTGTGCAGATCTGCTTCATTTTTTTCCGTACAGATACATCGATAAAACGCAATTTTATAAGATAGGGCAGTTGCATGCTGCGTCTGCTGATGTACAAATTGTTGGTAAGATTTCGCATATAAAGACCGTGAAGCAACAACGTGGAAGCAGATTGGTGGCTACATTTATAGATGATACCGGTGCTATGGAACTGGTTTGGTTCAAAGGAACACAGTGGATCAAGGATTCTTTAAAGGTACATACTCCCTATGTGATTTATGGAAAATTAACGAGCTATCGCAATACCTTTTCTATGGCACATCCAGAAATGGAGTCGGTTGCTGCTTACAAAAAGAAACAGCAATTTGCCATGCAGCCTTTATATCCATCAACAGAGCTATTGCAAGCAAAAGGAATTTCGAACAAGATCATTAGAACGGCTATTCAAAATTTAGTTGTTCAAATTGAAGGTCGCATACAAGAAAGTTTGTCACCTGAAGTGATAAAAGCGCATCAACTGTTGTCTAAAAGTGAAGCCATGCTGAACATTCATTTTCCAAAAAATCAGGAAAAACTGGCACAGGCACAGTTTCGATTGAAGTTTGAGGAGTTGTTTTACATACAGCTGCAACTGCTGCGAAAGAAAATTATACGAAAATCTAAACTCAAAGGATATGTGTTTGCATCCGTTGGTGAACAGTTCAATGCATTTTATGCAAACAATTTGCCTTTTGAACTGACCAATGCTCAAAAGCGGGTATTGAAAGAAATACGAAAAGACGTGGCTTCAGAAGTGCATATGAACCGCTTGTTGCAAGGAGATGTTGGGTCTGGAAAAACCATTGTAGCCTTGTTGAGTATGTTGCTTGCTATTGATAATGGGTTTCAGGCTGCGTTAATGGCACCCACAGAAATACTAGCTACACAGCATTACAAAGCCATTGTAGCGCTATTGGCAGGCATTGATATTCAAGTAGCGCTACTAACGGGGTCTGTAAAAGCGAAAAGGCGTCGTGAGCTGCATCAACAATTAGAAGACGGAAGCTTAGATATATTGATAGGGACGCATGCGCTTCTAGAAGATAAAGTCGTCTTTAAGAATTTAGGCATTGCAATTATTGATGAACAGCACCGTTTTGGTGTCGCACAGCGCTCAAAAATGTGGAAAAAGAATGAACTACCTCCGCATGTGTTGGTCATGACTGCCACACCAATTCCTAGAACCTTAGCCATGTCTGTTTATGGCGATTTGGATATTTCTGTGATTGATGAATTGCCTCCAGGGAGAAAAGAGGTGAAAACTGTGCATCGATATGACAGCAATCGTTTGGCTGTTTTTAAGTTTTTGAAGGATGAAATTGCCAAGGGACGACAGGTATATGTGGTGTATCCATTAATTCAAGAGTCTGCAGCAATGGATTATAAGGATTTGATGGACGGTTATGAGAGCATTGCAAGAGATTTTCCTATGCCTCAATATCAAATAAGCATTGTACATGGTAAAATGAATCCAGCAGATAAAGAGTATGAAATGCAACGCTTTGTTAAAGGAGAAACTCAAATTATGGTGGCAACTACGGTGATAGAAGTAGGGGTGAATGTACCCAATGCCAGTGTAATGGTGATTGAAAGCTCAGAGCGTTTTGGTTTGAGTCAGTTGCATCAATTGCGCGGACGTGTCGGGAGAGGGGCAGATCAAAGTTATTGTATTTTGTTAACCGATTATAAACTGTCTTCAGATGCAAAAACACGCTTGCAGACCATGGTTGAAACTTCTGACGGATTTAAAATTGCAGAAGTTGATTTAAAATTGCGAGGTCCAGGAAATATTATGGGCACACAACAGAGTGGTGTACTCAATTTAAAAATTGCCGATGTGGTAAAAGATACCGCAATCCTTACCAAAGCAAGAAATACAGCACTGGATGTATTGGCAGAGGATTCGGACTTGTCTCAGCCAGAAAACAAGCTTATTTTAGAGAACTATGCTCGCATTCAAAAAACAAGTGGGCTGTGGTCTAATATTAGTTGATGTTGCTATTTGAGCTCCTTTTTGTATGTTCTTATTAGATGTTTAGGAGGTGTTTTTGAGCTTTTTTTGCTGAAAAAAGGTGTGTGCAATCTACTAGAAATTATGTAGTTTTGAGCTGTTGCAAATGTCGCAAATACATTCGTGTTATTTTAATAGGTACATGAGAACTTAGACTGAACGTTGAATCAGTGCTGTTTCTCAAAAAAAATGCACCTATTGCAATCCTAAAACAAAAAAAATTGACAGCATATTTTATAGACGTAGTATTGCCAATTCCAATTCAGAAAACCTTTACCTATTCGGTAACTGCTGCTGAAGCTGATTTTTTGAGAAAAGGAATGCGCGTTGCGGTGTCTTTTGGTAAAACAAAAATGTACACAGGGTTGGTTTTTGAGATGCATCAAAATCCTCCGCAAGCCTATGAAGCGAAGGAAATCTATCAAATTTTAGATGATCAGCCGGTAGTTACAGAAATTCAATTAAAAAATTGGCAATGGATTTCAAGTTACTATATGTGTTCTCTTGGAGATGTATACCGGGCAGCGTTGCCTTCTGCTTTTTTATTGGAAAGTGAGACCGTGGTGCTAAAAAATGATGGTTTTACTGAGGAAGCGATTTTAAATGATGATGAGTTTTTGATTTTTGAGGCCTTGCAGCATCAATCACAACTCACAGTGCATCAGGTTGCTGCTATTTTAGGGAAGAAAAAAGTATTACCAATCATCAATGCATTGATTGCCAAGGAGGTGATTTTTGTGAAAGAGGAGATTTATGAACAATACAAGCCAAAGATGGTAAAGTATGTTCGATTGACCGCTAAACACCAGTCAGACAATGATTTACAAGCATTGTTAGAACTCCTAAACAGAGCTAAAAAGCAACGTGAAGCAGTATTGGGGTATTTTCAATTGGCTGCAACTAAAAAGCCTATTAAAGCGAAAGACTTAGAAATAAAAACAGGGGTTTCTGCTGCAGTGTTAAAATCTTTAGTAGATAAGGAGGTTTTTGAATTTTATGAGGTGCAGACAGATCGTGTTCAGTTTGAAGGAGCAAACAATATGCTCAAAGAATTGAATGTCTTTCAAGAAACGGCATTGACCCAAATTAAAACTTCTTTTGAAACCAAAGATGTTGTATTGCTGCATGGGGTAACGAGTTCAGGAAAGACGGAGGTGTATACCAAGTTGATAGAAGACACACTAAAGTCTGGAAAACAGATTTTGTTTCTATTGCCAGAAATAGCCTTAACAACTCAGATTATTTCACGTTTAGAAAATTATTTTGGCAATCAGATTTCAGTATTTCACTCGAAGTATTCCATGAATGAACGGGTAGAGGTATGGAACAACGTACTTAACAACAAGCCAAAAGCTCAAATTATTTTAGGGGCACGTTCTTCGGTGTTTTTGCCTTTTTCTAATCTAGGGTTGATCATTGTAGATGAGGAGCACGAGACTTCGTATAAACAGTTTGAGCCTTCTCCGCGCTATCATGCCAGAGATACAGCAGTGGTTTTGGCCCACCAACACGGTGCGAAAATTGTTTTAGGTTCTGCCACACCAGCACTCGAAAGTTATTTCAATGCCCAACAGGGTAAATATGGTTTGGTGTCGCTCAACAGGCGTTTTGGAAATGTGCAGTTGCCAAAAATTGAGCTGATTGATGTTAAAGAGAAGTATCGAAAAAAGAAAATGAAAGGGCACTTTTCAGATCGTTTACTTGTCTTGATCAATGAAGCTTTAGCATTGAAAGAACAAGTAATTTTGTTTCAAAACAGACGTGGGTATTCTCCTGTGGTGGAGTGCACAACCTGTGGAGTTTCTCCACAATGTCCGAATTGTGATGTGAGTTTAACCTACCACAAATATAGAAATGAATTGAAGTGCCATTACTGCAATTACCAACGTGCAATGCCGAATAATTGCGGGGCCTGCGGAAGCAATACATTAGATACCAAAGGATTTGGAACCGAGCAAATAGAACTTGAACTAAAGGAGTTGTATCCAACCCATAACATTGGTAGAATGGATTTGGATACCACAAGAGGCAAGCATGGCTATCAGAAAATAATTTCTGCTTTTGAATCGCGTGAAATAGACATCTTGGTAGGAACCCAAATGCTCTCAAAAGGATTGGATTTTGACAATGTTTCTTTGGTAGGAATTTTGAATGCAGATACCATGTTAAATTTCCCTGATTTCCGCGCGCATGAGCGGAGTTATGATATGATGGTGCAAGTATCTGGACGTGCAGGAAGAGCGAAGAAACAAGGGCATGTTGCGATTCAGACCTTCAATCCGTATCATCAAATACTGCAGCAGGTATCTACTACAAATTATGCAGAGATGTATAAAGAACAGTTGCAAGAGCGCTGGCAGTATCATTATCCGCCCTATTATCGATTGTTAAAAATCACGCTCAAGCATAAAGATTATCACAAGCTAGACAGTGGTGTGAATTGGTTGGCAAAAGCATTGCAAAATGTTTTTAGAGAGCACGTACTAGGTCCCACTGCACCTGTGGTTTCAAGAGTTCGAAATCAGTATATTAAAAATATCATGATTAAAATTCCGCCCAAACAACACCTCACAACTACGAAAAAACAGGTGGAAAAGATAAAAAACACCTTTGAGTCTGTGAAAGAGTTTAGACCCATTCGCTTTATCATTGATGTGGATGCTCAATAAACAAATCGCTATCCTGTTTCATTTCGTACGATACGGATCTTTTGTGAAACGCCTATAAACAATCATTTTCGTCGGATTGTCTATCGCTTATGTACCGAGATTTTTTAGGAGTGGATTGTTGTAACAATTGCCTATTTAAACCGTCTTTTATTAAAATAGTTGGTAGCCAAGGCAACCAAATAGGAAAAGAGGGAGTCTATATTGTTGTAGGCGCTTTAAAAAGAATGAACGAACATTGAAAATAGTACCGTTACATAAAGAAACAACTCAGTTAATTGCTGATGCTAGAAAGAATAAGAGAGCGGCTCAGCAAGCATTGTTTGAGCAGTATTCTCCGAAGATGCTCGGTGTTTGTAGACAGTATGTAAAAGATGTACAACATGCAGAAGAGTTGATGTTGGCAGGGTTCTTAAAAGTTTTTACCCATATTGCCAGCTTTAAAAACGCAGGAAGTTTTGAAGGTTGGATTCGCAGAATTATGGTAAACACATGCATTTCCTTTTTGAGAAAGAAACATCCCGTGCAATTAACAGACGAAGATTTTGTATTTGACGCTCGTGCAACACATAGTTTGGAGTCCACAGAATTAGAAGATGTACAAAGAATGATTGACACATTGCCTGTTGGTTATAAAATGGTGTTCAACCTATACGCGGTTGAGGGGTATAAGCATGCCGAAATAGCAAAAGAATTAGGAATTTCTGAGAGTACATCTAAGTCACAATTATTTAAGGCAAGGAAGTGGTTGCAACATGAATATGTAAAATTAAATAACATCGCATATGAAGTCACATGATATAGATAGCATTGTAAAAAAAGCAGTGGAAGCGAGAACGATAGCGCCTTCTCAATCGGCGTGGAGTCGCTTGAGCAATGAACTAGATCAAGTTGAAGTATCAAATCGAAAGCCTTTGTATCGCTATATTGGATATGCAGCAAGTTTATTACTCATTGCTTCTCTAGTCACTGTCATATATACGAACGCTACAGATACAGTTGTCTATGAAAATGATCTTGTAAAAACACCAGTGCTAGACGCAAACGACCTCCTTCAGCCAAGTATAGAAAATGTATTGCCAAAGGAATCAGTTATTGTAAAAACAGCATCTCCTATTCATGAGGAGTATGTTGCTTCTCCGAATACCGAGACAATGACAGTATTTAAGGTGAATAAAAAAGTGGTTCAAGCACTCGCAAAAACAACTTACAACCATAGTTCAAGAGGAAAGGGGCAACAACAATATGTAAACGAAACTGGCAAGAGTAGCATAACCATTGATAGTGATGCCTTGCTAATGGCGGTGACTAAGGAGTCACGAAATAAAGCGTATCCTGTGAAAAAAAGTACTCCGAAAGAATTTACTAAAAATGGAATACAAATTAACAGTGATGCATTGTTATACGCAGTGTCTCATCCTGAGTCAGATATGCAAGCGTATTATGCAAAGTACGGCGTAGATCGGGATGATGTGCTGCAGCATATTCAAAAAGAATTGACCAAAAAGAAGCTAGCTGTGGATGCATCAGTATTGCTTGCTAGTGTCGAAAAAACAATTGACGAAGAAACCTTTAAAAACAGATTCATGCAAGTTGTTACTGGAAAAATTACGGCGTTGGCAATTGCTTTTTCTAATAGGAATAATTAATTAAGAAAACTCCTTCATACAGTAAATTACACATTAAATAAACATAAAAAAATGAAAAATATACTAGTCACTTTAGTCATGTTTTGCACAACGGTTGCCTTTACCCAAGAAAAATATTTTGAAGATGAAGTGCAAAAGATAGCAGAACAAATTGATTCCATTACGACAGCAGAGAAAGGGCTGTTGAAAGAAAAGGTTGCATTGCTTGATCAACGTGAAGAAAACGATGAAATCACAGCAGAAGAAGCTACAACATTAAAAAAGGAAGCTGCTGAGTTCCATGCCCAAGCAATTGCCACAAAGGTTGCTTTGTTGGAAGCGAAGTTGCAGCTTTTGGTGCAAGATAAGGCCAATGGGAAGCTTCAAAGTAAACCCAAAGAAGAAGCCTTGTATGACGATGAAAATACGTTTAGCATCGGTAGAAGTACTTTTCGATTTCGTGTGGATGATACTGAAAATTATGCGCGTATAAAAAGAATTAAACGAGAGCGAAGATACGAGAGAAATACAACCTCGCAATTTGTGTTTGCTTTGGGCTTCAATAACGTAGTGAATGACCATGAATTAGGGTCTTTAGAGAGTTCTAATTACCAGTTTTGGAAGTCTCATTTTTATGAATTAGGATGGACATGGAAAACAAGAATGAAAAGGGATGCTTCTTCTTTGTACTTTAAATATGGAGTTTCATTTCTATGGAACAACCTAAGAGCAGAAAACAACATGTATCATAGGCTAGATGGGGATCAAACCGTATTAGAGGTGTATCCTGAAACATTGTCTGAAAATAGATTGCGTCATGTACAAATGAATTTTCCAGTGCATTTTGAATGGGATTTTTCTAAAGGGACAGTCACCGCAAATAGATATAGAAAACATAGATCAAACCGCTCATGGCGTCTTGGAATTGGAGGTTTTGCTGGATTTAAATTAGGAACAAGGCAATATCTAGCATATACCAATTCGAACAATATCAAGACTGAAGAACTTCAGAAAGATAATTTTAACATGAATGTTTTCAATTATGGAGCAAGTACCTATGTTGCTTATAGGTCAATGGGAGTTTACATGAAATACGATCTGAATTCCTTGTTTAAGAATACAGCGCAGCGACATCTTTCTCTAGGTATTCGATTTGATTTTGATTAATCAGTAATTTTATTCCTTCAAAACAACAAAGCGAACGTTAACTACAGTTCGCTTTGTTGTTTTTGTTCCCATTCTTTTCGCAAGTCAGTAGAGAGTATGCTCTCACCATCATGTCGCCATCCGGGAGGTTTTAAGAAGTATTTTAGCCTGTTTAGAAGGCTTGTTTTTGTGGTAAATACATCTTTTAATAGATAGTACCATTCCAAATAAGCAACTTTAATAGGGTTGTAAGTATCGATATTTTTTACCAATCCATAGACCGGTTTCTCAACCTCTGGTTCAAAAGTGCCAAACAATTTATCCCAAATAATAAAAATACCAGCATGGTTTCTATCAAGGTATTGTGGGTTTGTTGCATGATGCACTCTGTGGTGACTCGGTGTGTTAAAAACCGCTTCAAACCATTTGGGGAGTTTGGTGATCATTTCTGTATGAATCCAATATTGATACAGCAAACTAATAGACATCTGAACGAGAATCATGATAGGGTGAAAGCCAATAACCACGAGGGGTATCCACCAAATAAACGTGTAAAAACTGCCAGACCAAGTTTGTCTAAGTGCTGTGCTTAAATTGTATTTTTGCGAAGAGTGATGTACTACATGACTCGCCCAAAAGAATCTACTGGTATGTCCAATTCTATGGTTCCAATAGTAGGTGAGGTCTTCTGCAAACAAAAGGAGTATCCATGCCCACCACGTAAAAGGAATGGTAAAAACGTGTACTGATGTGTAGATGAAATAGAAAATAGTTAAAACGATTCCTTTGGTAAATAAACCAATTGCAACGTTTCCGAGTCCCATAGCAATAGAGGTAAGTGCATCTTTATAAGCGTAGGCTTCCATTTTTACTTTGACTGTTAAAATGACCTCAATAATGACAGTGGCAACAAAAACAGGAATTGCATAATGAATAAGATTTGGGAAATCAGGAATTTGCATGAAATCGGTGTCTATTGGTTTCTAACAAAAATACTTATTTTTCTTTGTATTTGAGGGTGAATTCAATATAAAAGTTTGTATATTTGCAGCCTTAAAAATAATTTTAAACAATTTATTATGAATCATTACGAAACTGTTTTCATTTTGAATCCCGTTTTATCTGATACTCAGATAAAGGAAACAGTACAAAAGTTTAACGACTATTTGGTTTCTAAAGGTGCCGAAATGATATCAAAAGAAGATTGGGGCTTAAAAAAATTAGCATACCCAATCCAAAAGAAAAAAAGTGGATTTTACCACTTGTTTGAGTTTAAAATGGCTGGAGAAGAGATTTCTTCATTCGAACTTGAGTTTAGAAGAGATGATAGCGTTATGCGTTATTTAACTGTTAAATTAGACAAACATGCTGCTGCTTGGGCTGAAAAGAGAAGAGCGCGTGTAACGGCTACTAAAAAATAAGAAGATATGTCATCTATAGAACAACAAGCAAAAGGAAACAAGCAAGGTGAAGTAAGATACTTGACTCCGCTTGACATTGAAACTAAAAAAGAAGCAAAATACTGTCGTTTTAAGAAGAACGGCATGAAGTATATCGATTATAAAGATGCTGACTTCTTAATGTATTTAGTAAACGAACAAGGTAAAATTTTACCAAGACGTTTAA
>JBELDQ010000077.1:0-9370 GCA_042094215.1 Polaribacter sp.
ATTGCTCTTAAAGGATCTTGATCATTCGTTGAAAATGAAAGAACACTTTCAACTACTTGTTTGGTGGAAGTATCCACTTCAACTGTAAATGAAGAACTATTACCAGGTGTTATGGTTATAGGTAAAGTTTGTGCAATAGAAAAGGGTGCATCGATAGCGTATGATGAAATTATCAGGTCTTCATTGCCAGAGTTACTAACTGTTACACTTCTAGATGGAGATGAATCAATTGGGATTTCTCCAAAATTCACTTCAGTTGTTGTTAGATCATATCTAGGACCAAGAAGGGTAACGCTACCACTTGTAGCACTAACACTAACAGATTCCCCATTTTGGTCTGAAAGAACAATGTCAGACATCAACAAATTGTAAGTTCCAGGTTCATTCTCACTACTAAAAGTTAGGCTTAAAACCGTTCCACTTCCAGCACTAATTACCTCATTAGAAGCAGAATAAACCAATACTCGAATTGTATTATTATCTATAGTACTTACAGTTAGGCTGTGGTTTTCTGATCTGGTGTTTAGAGCGCTATAAGATGATAACTGATACGCATTTTCGTTATGGCTAAGGTCAAACTGAAACGCAGTAATATCAGTTGAATTAGTAAGGCTTATATCTAGGGTAAAACTATTACCTACCTCTACAGATTCCGATGAAATACTGAAAGTATTTTGGGCGATAGTTGAAAGACTTATGAATACTACTATTACTAATATAATTTTTTTCATAAATAACTTATTCAATAATTAGTTTTTTATTAGCAATATTTTTTATAGATCCGCCTGTATTAGCAGTGATAAGAACAATATAATGCCCTGTCTTTAATCTACTTAATTCCATTGGTGTTTTAGAGATTCCTTCTCTATTCTCTAATACTTGTATATGTACCAATCTTCCAAGTAGGTCATACACTTTAGCAACCACCTGGTCCATTTGATTAGGTAGGTAGTATTCTAAGTTTACCAACCCTTCAGCAGGGTTTGGATATAGATTTAAAAACTGTAGATTCTTATTCTGAAATGGAGCATCGATTGTGCTTAATACACCACTGTTAAGAACTGCATTTAATTTTGCTCCAGATGTAGTTCCTACAACTGCCTGTTCTATGTCAAATTCTTGTGAGGCGTCTAGTCTGGTTAGAATTTTTGTTTTAGAACTTGCAATGACTGTATTGTTAAAGCTATACAGCATGAGTATTTTTGAATCTTCTTGCGTGTAGTCTAGATGTTCTATGCTTGGTAACTCTTCTGATAAGGTATAGTCAAAATCTGTGTTAAAAGCCAGTTGTATTCCGCCAATATCAAAGTCAGACTCTACATATAAATCGTTGCCTTCCCAAGTAAAGTTCGCAGTTCCAATAGCTTGGCTAGGGTAAAATTGAATCTCGTTAGATCCAACAGTACTATCTGAAGTACTAGAGGGATTTAATATAATATCTACCGTACCCACAATGTCTAATACATTAATAGCAAGATCAGCATTCACATCTCCTGCAACAAAGATGAAAGGGGTTGGATTGTTCCCTAGAATATAATCCACATCATGAACAAGATCTAACACATCCACAGCAAAATCTCCATTACTATCGCCAAGTGTGGAGGTAAGTGGCGCTGAGGATACGGTTTGTGAAAAGTCGGTCTCTTCAAAACTGGTTCTAAGTATTTTATATTTGTAAAAGTAGGTCTGGCCTTCTAAAACATCAAAGTCAGAGTAATAAATACCCGTAGTGTTTTCATCGGTGTCTTCTATAATAAGTGATTCGTTGAGCTGAACCGGCTCACTTTCCACTCCATCGGCATCTACCTGGTAGCGGTACATGTTATAGCCAAGGGCATCATCCAGTTCATCTGCACTAGGCGCAACCCACTCCAGATCAATCTTTCCTAAACCACCTTGGGCTAAAAAGCCAGTAGAGGCTGAACCTGCCGATTGTAGTAAGAAATTAAAACGTGAATCCTCTATAGGAACAAAAAAGTTATCTAAGTCCATTGCTCCTTGAACACGAATGCGGTTGATCCCATCAGCAGCACTTACTGTAATCGTATGGTTTACTGTATATATTTTACCATCTTCTGACCAGGTACCCTCTTCGTTGACTAAATTCTGTGTATACGGAAAAACTACTCCATAAAAAAGTTGTGGATCAATTGTAGTATCCATTGCTCTATTGAAGTAAACCTTAAACTCATGTTCTCCAACTCCTAAAGGATCCATTAAAGCGTATTGATCTTGTGCGTCTTTTCCATTAACTATAACTTTCCAAACAATACCATTTGTGAGTTCACTTGGTGTTGTTGCATAATTTACAGTATAAATTCCTCTAGATCCATCTTCAAAAAAATCAATAACTCTAGATGCCGCTGTCTCAATATTTCCTGTGCCAAAATAATTTGGTTGTGTTAGTGCTGCATTGGATCCACTTCTAAAACTAACACTTAGAGGATTAACACCAATATCATTAAATGTATTATTCATAATATTGTTGTATTTGAATAAATCAGAACTAATGTACATATCTAAAGGTCCACTAGCATTGCCAGTCAAATTTGATACTCCACCAAAATTATTAATGAAATTTGTGTATTCGTATACATAATCACTATGGTTATTAGTTAAAACAATACTAATATTTTCAACAATATTTGAATTTCTTACACTGTGAGTTGTATTCTCGTTTGGACCATAGCTTAACCATTTTATTTGTGCGCTGTTATCTGTTAAAATACATTTTTCTAAATCAAGATGTGACCCTTGCTTATTATCAAAGATTATACCTCCACTTACATTTTTTATAATACAATATTTAAAAAATGATTGACCGTATAAATTCATTCCACTCCAATAAACATTTTCAGCTGCAAAAGTTATTCTGTTATCAGTTGTACCGATTGCATTTATATCTCCGTTGATAGACATAGTTATACCATCACTAAAATATAACTCTACACCTGGCTCAATTGTTAAGGTTGTATTTTCAGCCATTGCAAAATTACCTGAAACTAGATATTCTTTATCAGGAGTTAAGGTTAAGTCTTCTTCATAATAACCAAATAGTAAAATTGAATTTTTAACATTGATTATAAATTCAACTGGATCTGAAATATATTCTTGATTTGGCCCTGACCAAGCTGTAAGATTAAATCTAATATCCACATTATTTGCAACCCCTTCAGAAATCTGTATTTTTAATGTCTCAAATAGATTTTGTAGTGTTGCATAGGCAGAAATACTTCCAATTTGAATTTCTGATTCAATAATAGTAGCTTTGGTTTGGTCTTCAAACTCTGCAAACTCAATACCTACACGAACGTCTTCAGTTGGTCCCCAATAGTTTTTTATAAGTGGCAAAATCTCAATAGTTTCACCTGGTTCCCAAAAGCCATTCCCATTTTGACCACTTATGGTATCTCTTTGAACTGAGGATATAATAGCTAATTCAGGTGTTGGCTCAACCTCTATTGCTGCTAAAAAATCTACAAAACCAGGTTGAGATGATCCTGGATTGGGTGAAGTATTAATCAAATTCCCAAAGATTAATTCTTTACTATCTTCTGGTTTTATTTGATTATACAATGCCATTGCTCCAGCAACAAGTGGTGTAGCCATTGAAGTTCCTGTAAGTGTAGCATATCCTCCATTTGGCACGGTACTCATAATTCCAGTTCCTGGAGCTGCTAATTCATAATTTAGTAATGTTGCATATGCTGTATAAATAGGCCCATCTTGATCATAGTTAGTATAACCAAATGGTGGTCTAGGGCGGTCTTCTATACCAAGTACATAGTTATATGCTCCAGGATACATTGGAGCACAACCTAAGCAAGGTCCTATTGGTGCTCCATTATTTCCAGCTGCACCTACAAGAAAAGATGAGTTATATGCAGTTTCAAGTGCTAATTTTAGAGTTGATGATTCTGCATAGGATCCAAAGCTCATGTTGATGACGGTTGCTCCATTGCTATTTGCATATTCAACACCGGCTGCTATGTTCGTAGCATTTCCTTGACCTGATGATTGAAATACTTTTATCGGCATTAACTTTACATTCCAAGCCGCGCCTGCAATCCCGATGCCATTGTTCCCAACAGCACCTGCAATCCCTGCAACGTGTGTACCATGCATATTATCATCTAGGGGTGCGTTATCTAAGTTTATAAAATCCCAACCTCTTATATCATCTATATATCCATTTTCATCATCATCGTATCCTGCTACTCCATTAAGTTCGGCTTCATTTATCCATGTATTAGCTGCTAAATCTGGATGGGTATAATCTACGCCGGTATCTAATATGGCGATTACCTGTGACCCGTCTCCAGTAGTGTACTGATCCCATACATCATCAATATTAGTGGTGGTAATGTTTGATTGTGAGCTGTATAATGGATCGTTCACTTCTATCGGAAGAATGCTATTTGTGGTACTCATTTTATTGGCCTCTTCTGCTGTGATCATCTCACCTACTTCAAAGTCGTCAATCCCGTAGATGTAATTAGGTTCTGCATACTCCACATTAGGATCGTCCTTAATTTGCTGTATTAGTTGTAAAATATTCTCTTGTTCATCTATCGTTTTTACAACAAACACATTTTTCATGGTCAGCGGCTCCTTTGGTTTATATCCGTTATTTGGATTGGCCGCTGCCTTGGCTGCATAAACCGCTTTTAATCTTTGACTATTGGCAATACTGGCTTCGATACCTTTTTGATGGAACATCACCTCAGATGAGGCTACTTTGTCTTCAATATTTAGTAGTTCCCCTACATTAAAACTAGAGATAGCCTTTCCATTTTCAGCATAAGTAACACCAGCATCAACATTGTCTTTAAGCTTAACAATGAGTTCACCTGGTTCAAAGTTCATTAAATCTTGTTGAACAGCAGGTGGTGTTTGGGCGTAAATTACTTGAGAGATTAATATGATTAAAATTGCAAGTCTTTTCATAATATGATTATTCAATAATTAGTTTTTTATTAGCAATATTTTTTATGGATCCACCTGTATTAGCAGTGATAAGAACAATATAATTTCCTGTCTTTAATCTACTTAATTCCATTGGTGTTTTAGAAATCCCTTCTCTATTCTCTAATACTTGTATATGTACCAATCTTCCAAGTAGGTCATACACTTTAGCAACCACCTGGTCCATTTGATTAGGTAGGTAGTATTCTAAGTTTACCAACCCTTCAGCAGGGTTTGGATATAGATTTAAAAACTGTAGATTCTTATTCTGAAATGGAGCATCGATTGTGCTTAATACACCACTGTTAAGAACTGCATTTAATTTTGCTCCAGATGTAGTTCCTACAACTGCCTGTTCTATGTCAAATTCTTGTGAGGCGTCTAGTCTGGTTAGAATTTTTGTTTTAGAACTTGCAATGACTGTATTGTTAAAGCTATACAGCATGAGTATTTTTGAATCTTCTTGCGTGTAGTCTAGATGTTCTATGCTTGGTAACTCTTCTGATAAGGTATAGTCAAAATCTGTGTTAAAAGCCAGTTGTATTCCGCCAATATCAAAGTCAGACTCTACATATAAATCGTTTCCTTCCCAAGTAAAGTTGGCAGTTCCTACAGCTTCGCTAGGATAAAACTGAATGTCATTAGATCCAACACTGCTATCGGAATCATCACTAGGATTGAGAATAATATCTACTGTGCCAACAATGTCTAATACATTAATAGTTTCATCAGCATTTACATCACCAGCTAAGAATATGAAAGGCTCTGGATTGTTACCCAAAATATAATCTACATCATGAACAAGATCTAACACATCCACAGCAAAATCTCCATTACTATCTCCAAGAGTGGAGGTAAGTGGAGCAGAGGATATTGTGTTAAAGTAATCTGTCTCTTCAAAACTAGTTCTAAGAATTTTATATTTATAAAAATAGGTCTGTCCTTCAACCACCTCATAGTCCGTAAAATAGACCCCAGTGGTAGACTCATCGGTGTCTTCAACAATAAGCGTCTCATTCAATTTAACAGGATCACTCTCCACACCGTCGGCATCTACCTGATAGCGGTACATATTATAACCTAATATATCTGTTATTATATCAGAGGATGATTCCCAATCTAATTCTATTCTACCCAACCCTGGGGTAGCAAAGAAACCGGTGGAGGCTGAACCAGATGCCTGCAATAATATATTAAATCGTAAATCTTCTTTTGGTATTTCCCAACCATCTCCAAGTTCAATAGCTTCCGTAACACGTATTCGATTAATACCATCTGCTGCACCAACAGATATTTCATGATTTACCGTATAAATCTTTCCGTCTTCTGACCAAGATCCCTCTTCATCGATTAATTTTTGTGTAAAAGGGAGCGTTACGCCATAAGATATTCTTGGATTTACTGAAGTATCCATTTCTTTAGAAAAATAAATCTTAAACTCATGAGTACCAATACCAATTGGATTATTATACATCTGCAAGTAATTATCAAAAGAATTTATTCCGTTTACTTCTACTTTCCATACTACAGCATGAGCTTCTTCATAAGGCGTTAATCTTGGGTTGGTATATTCCCAAACACCAGATGCTCCATCAAAAGCATCAATATTCAGTTCTTTTAATTTATCAATACTACCAGTACCTAACCAAATTCCTTCAAATTCTGTGAAACCATTGTAACTTGGTGCTCTAAACCCGACAGGATCCCATAGCCCAGAGTTGTAACCAACTCCATCTATAAAGGTCCAAAGTATTTTACTTAAGTTAAAGTAATTGTTACCTTGTTGATATTGTGAGTACCATTGCATACCAAAAGTAGTCGTATTAGACCAATCAGAATTGGATGCATGTAAATTTGCAATATTATTATAATACATGCCCACATACCCATAACCATAACTCATTGGATAACTGTTATAGGTACCTCCATTTGTATAATCAGTTAAATTATTTTTATAGCCAAATAAGGAAGGGCCTTGGCCTGCATCTGCTGACCCTGAATATTGGAATCTAGAATTCATAAGATTAATATTTCTTGCAGTAAATCCTTCTTCAAAAACACAATAATTACAAAGTGAACCAGCCATTCTTGCCTGAGCGTCGTCTATAGTGTGCATTACTGGAATGTTGTAAGGGTCTAAAGATTCAATTCCAGCAAGTCCCTGTGGTGTTGTTTGATAAAATGGATTTGTGATATATTGACCGCTATTTTCATCGTAAATAGTCTGACCTCCTTGACTAGAACCACCCAAACTGTATCCATTAATACTTGCGTAATTAGTATAACTATCTGTTTTAAAAGTAATGATACTATCTTTTGTTCCAAGAGCTAGTATTTTTGATTCTTTAGTGTACGTTAAACCAGTTTCAGAGTCTGTAAAAGGCTCTGAGTAAAGTTGTATTTGTCCTGTAGTGCCTAGTACTTCATTTCGTCCAAATCTAATGGTAACACCAGGTTTGATAATTAGATTAGCATGTTTTAAAATAACAGTATTATCTATTAAATACTCTTTGTCTGCATATAAAATGGTGTCGTTTTCAATAAGTCCTTGTAGTTTAATCGAGTTTTTAATAAATAACTTAAAATCTATAGCATGTACTTGATTTGGGTACTCTTCATCCCATGCTTTTAAAATAAACTCTACCTGTGTGTTGTGAGCAACTTCGTCTGCAATAGTAAATTCTAAGGGATCCGATAACATTTGGTATGTTGCATAGGCCGAAATACTTCCTGTCGTTGTTTCAGGTTCTGTAATCGTTACAATTGAACTCCAATAATCGTTTTGAAGTTCATTACCTCCAATTTCTATACTAATTTTAGCACCATTACTTAAACCCCAATAGTTTTTAACAGTAGGGTAGAGATGAATCGTTTCTCCACTGTCGGGCTCAAAGTCTTGATAAGTGTTACCTGGTATTGTATCTGAAATGGCTGCAGTTAATAATTTTATATCTGGAACAGGAGCAGCGTTCATTGCCCCTAAAAAATCTACATAGGTATCACCAGCGGTATTTATTAAATTACCAAACATAAGTTCTTGACTATCGTCTGGTTGTTGTTGCGCATATATGCTAACTGCTCCCGCGACAAGAGGTGTGGCCATCGAGGTTCCTGTTAATGTTCCGTAACCTCCATTTGGAATAGTACTAAGAATTCCTGATCCAGGAGCGACTACTTCATAATTAAGCAAAAAACTTGAATACAAGCTATAGACTGGACCGTCTTGATCATAATTAGAATAACTGGCTGCATCTTCAACACCTACAACAAAAGAATAGGCGGCTGGATAAAACGGAGCACAGGGTGGTGTAGGTGGTCCTATACATATTCCATTATTTCCTGCTGCAGCAACTAATATTGCAGTTGAATAGGCATTTTCTAGTGCTGCTTTCATGGTGAAAGATTCAGCAAAAGATCCAAAACTCATGTTTAATACTGTAGCTCCATTCATATAGGCATATTCAATTCCTTGAGCTATAGTAGCTGCATCACCAATACCAGATGCTTGAAATACTTTTAAGGGCATTAGTTTTACATCCCAAGCAGCACCTGCAATCCCGATTTCATTATTACCAACGGCACCTGCAATACCCGCAACGTGTGTACCGTGCATATTATCATCTAAGGGAGTATTGGTTTGATGATGAAAATCCCAGCCTCTAATATCATCGATGTAGCCATTTTCATCGTCATCATAACCTTCTATGCCATTAAGCTCTGCCTCATTTATCCAAATATTTTCCTCTAAGTCTGGGTGGGTATAATCTACCCCTGTATCTAATATGGCTATAATTTGAGAGCCGTTACCAGTAGATTCTGTATCCCAAACATCATCAATGTTAGTAGAAGTAATATTGGATTGTGAGCTGTATAAGGGGTCGTTCACTTCTATTGGAAGCATGCTATTTTTGGTACTCATTTTACTAGCCTCTTCTGCTGTGATCATCTCACCTACTTCAAAGTCATCAATCCCATAAATGTAATTAGGTTCTGCATACTCCACATTAGGGTCGTCCTTAATTTGCTGAATTAGTTGTAAAATATTCTCTTGTTCATCAGTGGTTTTTACAACAAACACATTTTTCATAGTCAGTGGCTCTTTTGGAGTATATCCGTTGTTAGGATTGGCTGCTGCCTTGGCTGCATAAAACGCTTTTAATCTTTGACTATTGTCAATACTGGCTTCGATACCTTTTTGATGGAACATCACCTCAGATGAGGCTACTTTGTCTTCAATATTTAGTAGTTCCCCTACATTAAAACTAGAGATGGCCTTTCCATTTTCAGCATAAGTGACGCCAGCCTCCACATTGTCTTTAAGTTTAACAATGAGCTCTCCTGGCTCAAAATTCATTAAATCTTGTTGAACAGCAGGTGGTGTTTGGGCGTAAATAATTGTGGTACA
>JBELDQ010000078.1:0-6307 GCA_042094215.1 Polaribacter sp.
CAGCAGATTTTGTTCTTAAATAGTACATTCCTGTTTTTAATCCAGATTTCCATCCGTAGAAATGCATTGATGTTAATTTTCCAAAATCCGGATCTTGCATAAACAAGTTCAACGATTGTGATTGATCGATAAAATAACCTCTATGGCGAGCCATATCAATAATATCTTTCATACTCATTTCCCATACTGTTCTGTATAATTCTTTCAAGTCTGCTGGAATGGTTTCAATATGCTGAATAGATCCGTTTGCACGCATAATCTCTTCCTTCATCGCATTGTCCCATAAATCTAATTCTACTAAATCTTCGAGTAGATGTTTATTTACAACAATAAACTCACCAGACAAGACTCTACGTGTATAGATGTTTGAGGTGTAGGGCTCAAATGCTTCATTATTTCCTAAGATTTGTGAGGTCGATGCCGTTGGCATTGGTGCAACTAACAAGGAATTTCTAACACCGTGTTTCATTACATTTTTACGCAATTTTGACCAATCCCAATTGCCGCTTAATTCGTCATCTTTAATTCCCCACATATTGAATTGAAACTCTCCTTCTGCCATTGGAGACCCCTTGAATGTAGAATACGGTTCTTTTACTTTTGCAATTTCCATAGACGACGTTACCGCCGCAAAATACATGGTTTCAAAAATATCTTGATTCAACCTTTTTGCTTCCTCAGAAGTAAAAGGCAAACGCAAGCCTATAAAGGTATCTGCTAATCCTTGAATACCTAATCCAACAGGCCTATGACGAAAATTAGAGTTTTCGGCTTCTTTTACTGGGTAATAATTCATATCGATAACGGTATCCAAGTTGCGCGTCACCTTCTTCGTTACATCGAATAATTTTTTATGATTGAAGTACTTTTCACCATTCTCTTTCTCAGAAATAAACATTGGCAGTGCTATAGAGGCCAAATTACATACAGCAACCTCGTCGTTTGCGGTATACTCCATAATCTCTGTACATAAATTTGAAGAACGGATGGTTCCTAAATTCTTATGATTTGTTTTTCGGTTCACTGCATCTTTATAGAGCATATAAGGTGTTCCTGTCTCTATTTGCGATTCTAATATTTTCTCCCAAAGTTCACGTGCCTTAATGGTTTTTCTACCTTTTTTAGCACCCTCGTAGCCCTGGTATAATTTTTCGAATTCATCTCCGTATGAATCAAATAAGTTAGGACATTCATTTGGACACATCAATGTCCAATCGCCATCTTCCTGCACACGTTTCATAAACAAGTCTGGAATCCACATGGCATAGAATAAATCACGCGCACGCATTTCTTCTTTTCCATGGTTCTTTTTAAGATCTAAGAAGTCAAAAATATCTGCATGCCATGGCTCTAGATACATAGCAAAAGATCCTTTTCTTTTTCCTCCACCTTGATCTACATAGCGCGCAGTGTCATTAAATACTTTTAGCATTGGTACAATTCCGTTAGAAGTTCCATTTGTACCTCTAATATAAGATCCTGTTGCCCTTACATTGTGTAAAGACAATCCAATGCCTCCTGCAGATTGTGAAATCTTAGCCGTTTGCTTTAATGTGTCGTAAATACCATCAATGCTATCATCTTGCATTTGCAATAAAAAACAAGAAGACATTTGGGGTTTTGGCGTACCCGCATTAAATAAGGTAGGAGTTGCATGGGTAAAGTATTTCTTACTCATTAACTCATACGTTGCAATGGCTTCGTCTATATCTTCCTTATGAATTCCTATAGCAACCCTCATTAACATATGCTGTGGTCGCTCTGCAATTTGACCGTTTAATTTGAGCAAATAAGAACGTTCTAATGTTTTAAAACCAAAATAATCATAATTAAAATCTCTATTGTAAATAATTGTAGAATCTAATTTTTCTGCATTGTCCTTAATTATTTTATATACATCATCTGCCAACAATGGCGCTTTTTTATCTGTACGTGGATTTACATAGTAATATAAATCATCCATAGTATCTGAGAATGATTTTTTTGTGTTTTTATGCAAATTAGAAACTGCAATTCTCGCCGCTAATTTTGCATAGTCTGGATGTGCAGTCGTCATGGTAGCTGCAGTTTCTGCTGCTAAATTATCCAATTCTGAGGTCGTAACACCATCATACAAGCCTTCTATAACACGCATGGCAACTTTTACTGGGTCTACAATTTTATTGAGCCCATAACACATTTTCTTTACTCGTGCCGTAATCTTGTCAAACATTACTGGCTCTTTCTTGCCATCTCTTTTTAATACATACATGTTACTAAAGGTTTTAAGTTCGTTATTTGGTATATTGATGCGTCAAAACAATCCACATAATTTTGACGTGTTTTTAATAGGCGTTATTTCATTTATAAAAAAGAAATAACAAACGTTTATTTTTAATTCGGAAGCTTCGTTGTTAAGGGAACAACTACTTTAAAAATCAGAATCGAAACTGATACTTCCAGTTCCTCCTGATTTCACTCCTGCCTTTTGATATTCAGATACTCTTTTTTCGAAGAAGTTGGTTTTCCCTTCTAAAGAGATCATTTCCATAAAGTCAAACGGGTTTTTTGAATCGTATACTTTTTCACATCCAAACTCTAGCAATAGCCTATCGGTAACATATTCTAAATACTCAGTCATTAACTTTGCATTCATTCCAATTAAACTTACGGGCAGAGATTCTGTAATAAAGACACGCTCAATATCTAAGGCTTCAACAATAATTTCTTTAATTCGCTCTTTTGGCACTTTGTTTATAATGTGATGATTGTGCAAGTGAACAGCAAAATCACAATGCATACCCTCATCTCTAGAGATCAACTCATTAGAAAATGTCAACCCAGGCAACAAGCCTCTTTTCTTTAACCAAAAGATAGAGCAAAATGCTCCAGAAAAGAATATTCCTTCAACGGCTGCAAAGGCTATCAAGCGTTCTGCAAAAGAATCAGACTCAATCCATTTCAATGCCCAATCTGCCTTCAATTTAATTGCAGGAAAGGTTTCTATTGCCTTAAAGAGTTTGTCTTTCTCTGCTTCATCTTTTACATAAGTATCTATTAGCAACGAATATGTTTCAGAATGAATATTCTCCATCATTATTTGAAATCCATAAAAGAATTTCGCCTCAGAGTACTGTACCTCATTTACAAAGTTTTCTGCTAAATTTTCATTTACAATCCCATCAGAAGCGGCAAAAAAAGCTAAAATATGTTTGATAAAATAACGTTCATCTGCTGTTAATTTATCATTCCAATCAGCTACATCTGCATGCAAATCAATTTCTTCAGCAGTCCAAATACAAGCTTGTTGTTTCTTATACCATTCCCACAAATCATCGTGTTGAATTGGAAATATTACAAATCTATTATCGTTGGGCTGTAAAATTGGTTCTATGGCAGACATTCTCTATAAAATATTTAGTTGATTGGTTTGTGTTTTGTTTGTCGAAAAGGACGTTAACAAAGATTGCAAAATTTGTCTGAAATAGGAAGTCATACTTATTCACAATAACCCTAAGTTTTTAACAAAACACTCTTTTCGCCATCTTTTCAACCCACTGTTAAATTTTTTTAAAAACCTGAAAAACAACAACTTAATCGTTTAGTTTTCTCACACACCCTAGTTTTATTGACTTTACAACAACCTTCAACGAAACCAACTACGACTTTCTTAAAAAGTAGTTGAAATTTTGCAAAAAAAAAGACCTGAAGTGCTTCAGGTCTTTTTTTTTTACCAATATATTGTTTTAATCCTTCAAGGTTGCAATCATCTCTAAACGCAGCTCTATTTTAAAATCCATAGCATCCATTTCTGAGAGAACAGCTCCTTTTAAACTTACAACTACATCTGAATCTCCTATAAAGCTCGAGGCAATCCTGTTTAACTTTTCAACATCAGTCACACGAAATACAGTTCCCGAACTTGCAGCAGTTGCAACAATAAGATCAGTCATTTCAGCAATTACTAAATCATCAAACTTCAATGTACCTAAAGTAATACTCCCATTAGAATCTCCCGTAAAATCGATGAATCTATATGATAATTCTACAATCTTTAACTCTGTTATCTTGTCTTCGTATTGAGCAAAATCTCCTGAGTGTATATTAACCGTATTCGTAAAATCAAAAAACTCTTCCATACCGGTAGTTTGCGAAATACGCACTGGTATATACTCTGTCAAGTTATTTTCCACCTTCAATTCTATCTTTTCTAACACCTCACAAGAGACCAAAATAAAAAAAGATACGCACACGTATAAAATTTTTTTCATTGCTTTTTTCTTATTCCTCCGATGTGTGTTTTTCAGCTATCTTTTCTAATTCTTCGTACCAGACTTCTCCAAACTTCCTTACCAGAGCCTGCTTCACAAACTTATAAACAGGAACCTGAAGTTCTTTCCCTAAAGAACATGCATCATCGCAAATTTCCCATTTATCATAGTTTACAGCAGAAAACTCGGTAAACTTCTTTATTCTTACGGGATACAAATGACATGACATTGGCTTTTTCCAATCAACAATACCCTGATTGTAAGCTTCTTCGATAGCACATAGTGCCGTATTATTTTTATCAAAAATCACATAAGCACAATCTGCATCGTTGATTAATGGCGTTTCTAACTCCCCAAAATCACTCGTAATCCAAGTACCTTGACGCTCAATTGCATCGATACCTTCTTGGCGTAAAAACGGCTTTACTTTTGGGTAAATTTGATCTAAAATTTCGGTTTCTTCCTTTTCTAAGGGAGCACCTGCATCACCATCAATGCAACAAGCTCCTTTGCACGCAGAAAGATTACAAACAAAATCTTTATCTATGAGGTTTTCTGAAACTATGGTTTTTCCTAATTGAAACATGCAACAAAAATACATTTATTTTTTTCTAATTCTGATATCTTTATAATAACTTAGTCTCGGATATAAAACGATTATTCTTATGAAGTTTAATGTAAAAGAAATCTTTACTGCATTTATGGTTCTTTTTGCAGTTATCGATATCATTGGAAACATTCCTATTGTCATTGATTTACGAAAAAAAGCAGGACATATTCAATCTGAGAAAGCATCCATCATCGCTGGTGTGATAATGATCTTTTTCTTGTTTCTTGGAAAAAGCTTGTTATCTATTATTGGAGTAGATGTCAATTCATTTGCTGTTGCTGGAGCATTTATTTTATTCTTCATTGCCTTGGAAATGATTTTAGGAATAACCCTTTATAAAGAGGACGAAAGCACCGCTATTACAGCTTCTGTGTTCCCATTGGCCTTCCCATTAATTGCAGGACCCGGAAGCCTAACAACCCTTTTATCTTTAAGGGCTGAATTCAGTATCGAAAATATTATTGTAGCTGTTTTACTAAATGTACTTGTTATTTACGCCGTTTTAAAAACTTCTACTAAAATTGAAAAATTCATTGGTCCAAATGGGATTAACATCATAAGAAAGATTTTCGGTGTGATTCTTTTGGCAATTGCCGTAAAACTATTTGCCGCGAATATTAAAGAGTTATTTTAATGAAAAAATTTGATGTTTTAATTATAGGAGGCGGTGTTGCCGGTATGCAATGTGCATTGATTTTTGGTTCGGCAAAAGACAAGCCATTTGCAGCTGATAAAGAAATTGGTATTGTACTGCACCAAAAGGCTTCTCACCTGCAAAATGCACTATTTAACAATGCGCTAGGCATTAAGCCAAAAACTCTTGGATCTACTATTCTTGAAGATGGCAGAGAGCACTTAGCAGAAACCTATTCGCACATCTCTCAAATTCCTTCTGAAAAAGTACTCTCTATAAGTCCTTTAAAAGACGGCTATGCAATTACAACAACTAAAGCGATGTACTTCTCTACACTTGTTGTTCTGGCTTTAAATTACTCCAAACCATGGACAATAAAAGGTCTTGAAGAATTTATCATTCCACACAAGAGAGCACAAGTAAACAAAGATCGCATACAGCTAAAACATGACGGTTTTTTAGTAAGCGAAGGACTCTATGCTTGCGGAACCATTGCTGGACTTCGGAGTCAATTTGCCATTGCAGCAGGAAGCGGAGCGACTGTTGCAACAGATATTTTAACCCTCTGGAATAATGGAGTACACACAAAAATTCATGACAAGGCATAATTAAAAATCCCCGCAAATTAGCGAGGATTTTCGGTACTTATAACGCTATTACAAAGGTTCTTATTCCACTGTAACAGATTTTGCTAAGTTTCTTGGTTGATCTACATTTTTCTCTAACATTACTGCTATATGATACGACAATAACTGCAGAGGAATCGTGGTAAGAAGCGGTGTAAACGCCTCTTCAGTATCAGGAATTTCAATT
>JBELDQ010000078.1:6407-7703 GCA_042094215.1 Polaribacter sp.
AGGAATCGTGGTAAGAAGCGGTGTAAACGCCTCTTCAGTATCAGGAATTTCAATTACGTGATCTGCAATCTCCTTCACAGTAACATCTCCTTCTGTTACCACTGCAATAATCTTACCTGATCTCGATTTTATCTCCTGAATATTACTCACTACCTTTTCGTAATGACCTTTATTGGTTGCAATCACAAAAATTGGCATATTCTCATCAATCAAGGCAATAGGTCCATGCTTCATTTCTGCCGCCGGGTATCCTTCTGCATGGATGTATGAAATTTCTTTTAATTTTAAAGCACCTTCTAGAGCAACAGGAAAGTTAAACCCTCTACCTAAATACAAGCAATTCGTTGCATCTTTATAAACAGATGCAATGTATTTGACTTGCTCATCAATTTTCAACAAAGCCTCTACTTTTGAAGGAATTGAATGTAACGTTTGAAGATAGGTATGAAACTGTGTTTGAGAGATCTTCCCTTTTTCTTTTCCTAATTTCAGCGCAATTAAAGACAACACTGTAATCTGAGTTGTAAACGCTTTGGTAGATGCTACTCCTATCTCAGGTCCTGCGTGCGTATAAGCACCCGCATTCGTTTCTCTGGCAATAGACGAACCAACAACATTACACACTCCAAAAACAAAGGCTCCTTTAGATTTGGCTAGCTTAATTGCTGCTAAGGTATCTGCAGTTTCTCCTGATTGAGAAATTGCAATTACAATATCTTTTTCTGTAATAATTGGGTTTCTATACCTAAATTCTGATGCATATTCTACCTCTACAGGAATCCTCGCGATATCTTCAAATAAATACTCTGCAACCAATCCAGCATGCCAAGATGTTCCACATGCGACAATAATAATACGTTCTGCATTCAGAAATTTACCCATATTATCGTCTACACCAGCCATTCTAATGATTCCTTGATCAGCAAGCATTCTTCCTCTGTAGGTATCTATAATTGCTTTAGGCTGCTCATGAATCTCCTTTAGCATAAAATGATCATAACCACCTTTCTCAATCTGCTCTAAGCTCAATTGCAACTCTTGCGTTTTCGTATCTACTAAAGCATCTCTTTTAATTTCACGAACCTTAATTCCTTTACCTAATTTAATAATAGCCATTTCTTCATCTTCTAAATACACCGCTTCTTTGGTATATTCTATAAAAGGAGATGCATCAGAAGCTACAAAAAACTCTGTATTATCTTTGCCAATTCCTATTGCAATTGGACTCCCTAGACGTGCAACTACAATTTCATTTGGTTTTGTTTTATCAAAAACAGCAATGGCATAAGCACCAAT
>JBELDQ010000078.1:7803-9228 GCA_042094215.1 Polaribacter sp.
TTTATTTCTTTATCGAATATGAAATCTTTAACCTAGCCCTTCTTTCTCCATTCGAAGCTTTGTTATGATTTAATAATGTGACCGCTTTGGGATTCCAACTATGGTCTGTTAACAGCGTATCAGTAGCGCTTGTAATTACATCTGTTGGACTATTGAAGACCTTCAAACCTAACATTGGATTATCAGCTGTTGCATCACTCAATAAATCTGACACATAATCTGTAAGTTTAAACTTATAATAATCTGGCTTACTATCTGTTACTGTAAGAGCACCTCCATATACAGCAGGCCCTTCAGTTAAGTTATCCTTAATTTGAGATTTATAGGATCCATCTTTGAAGAGTAGGAGCTTGAAGGGTGTATTTAAAGTATCTTGCCCAACAATTCCTTGATTCACATAGAAAGACAAGCTTGCGTCATTTATCAACCAATTTTTACTTTTCAAATCAATCAATTGATTAGCATCTAACAGTTGTACTTGCGCCATATTACCTGCTGCTCCTTGTATGACAATATGATCACTAGGATATACTTTTTCTGTCATCTTATAAACACTTGTACTGAAATTTGAAAGCAAAAATGAGTTCGATTTCACAAGAGTATCAATAACTGTTGTTCCCTTTAGAACCGTTTTTGTATACCTTATTTCAATGGAAGGTTTTAAATCTTGATTCTGTGTTGCGATATTAAACCCAATTAATGATCCTTCATTCCCTTTGGCCTCCAAATACAACCCTTTAAAATAAGTGTTCAAAGCTTCTTGAGAGTCAAAATTACCAGAAGCATAGGCATCAATAAAAATTTCTTTTATTTTGGCAGGATCAAGAGGTATTCTTGCAAAAGGATTGATATTTGCCAATTTTAAGGTATCTATTTGATAGACATCACCAGTACTCAATCTTCTTTTGTAAACGACCATAGTATCCAAGACACTTGGCTTGAACTGGTAGTCTGCATCTGCATTTAAGCTTCCAGGAATTAACTGGTAAGTTGCATTTGAGGCATACACATTAGCCTTAGACGGATCCACAGGATCTAACCTATTCATGTACGTATCTGTTCTGTATACATTCAAAGCAAATGCCTTCGCTTGATCACCAAGTATGGAGTCTAATACATACTCTGAACTCGTACCCGATTGTTTCGTAGCCTGATAAGGTAATTTTAAAAATACAGTATCTATTGTTGCAACGACTGTTGTGTCGGTGCCATAGACTCTATCTACCACATTTGCATCAGTATCTAAGGCTAATTGAGAAACAATTGATGCTTCAATCTTCTCATAATTCGCATTGTTGTAAACTCCTAATAAATATTGACTCAGGGAACCTCCAATGGTTAACCCATCTGCTCTTACACTTGTAACTGCCTTGTTTGTCAAAACAACCTCGATGATTGTGTCTTTGGTTTCAAATTTTGAATTTG
>JBELDQ010000079.1:0-9225 GCA_042094215.1 Polaribacter sp.
TTTTTAAAGACGAAGAATCTTTCATAGAAAATTCTAAGAACATCGTAAATCACCTGTACGAACAATCAAATTCTGCTCAAATAAAAAAAGGAGATGTCATCATTGCATTGATTGAAGGTATTGAATATCAAGATGTGTTGACAGAGGCTGTAGGGGTTTTTAAAGTTGAAAATAAGATAGATTTCTTTCAAACCTATTTAGATGATGATAGTTTTGATGTAGCCGTTCAACAAGGAATTAGTACGAAAAAGATTGACAAAGGATGTCTAATTTTGAACACGTCTGATACTGAAGGGACTGTTGTATTTAGTATCGATAACAACCAATATGACGCGCAGTATTGGATTAAAAATTTCTTATCAGTGAAGTATGCAGATGATAGAAACCAGCATACGCAAAGTTATTTGGAAATGTGTAAAGAGTTTTCCGAAGAAATCATTAAACCAGAATTAGGAAAGCAGGAGCAGAGTCAGTTTTTAGCAAGTACAGTAGATTATTTTAAAGAAAATGAATCTATAGATTATCATAACTTTAAAGATGAGCTCTTTGAAGAGGATAAGCATAAAGACATGTTTGAAGACTATAAAAAACATTTTGAAACCTTGAACGATGTCTTGATTAGAAATAATTTTGAAGTGTCAGATGTGGTCTTAAAGAAGGAAAAGCAGAAAATAAAAAGCATTATAAAGTTAGATACGAATATTGAAATTAAATTAGACGTTGATGCTCCAGATGCAGCATCAGAGTACCTAGAAAGAGGATACGATGAAGAGAAAAAAATGAAATATTATAAAGTGTATTTTAACGAAGAGAAATAAGCTATTCTTCAGGTATTTAAGAGGGGTTTTTTTAATGAGACTCAACAATTTGTTCCACCTCAAATAAGGTCTTGAAATGTCTCAGTATTTTTTCTTGAACTTCTTGTATCGAAATCTTCTTTCCCAGTTCAGCCTCCATAGAAGCTACTGCTTTTCCACGAATTCCACATGGAATTATATTGTCAAAATAACCTAAATTAGCATTTACATTTAACGCAAAGCCATGCATGGTTACCCAGCGACTTGTTCGTATTCCCATGGCACAAATTTTACGTGCAAAGGGAGTTCCAACGCCGAGCCATACACCAGTTTCTCCCTGACTTCTTTCAGCTTTTAAACCGTAATCTGCAAGCGTTAGAATAATTATCTCTTCTAACAAACGCAAGTACTTATGGATGTCTGTAAAGAAATTTTCCAAATCTAAAATTGGATAGCCAACAATTTGACCAGGTCCATGATACGTGATGTCTCCTCCACGGTTTATTTTGTAAAAAGTTGCCCCTTTCTCTTTGAGTTGCTTTTCATTTAGCAATAGGTTGCTTAGATCACCACTCTTGCCAAGTGTGTATACATGAGGGTGCTCTACAAAAAGGAAATGATTTTGGGTTTCTTTGGATTCATTGTTTCGTCTATTGCTCATTTTTTGATCAACAATTTCTTGCAATAAATCTGTTTGGTAATCCCAAGTTTCCTTATAGTCTTTGACGCCTAGGTTTTTGAGCTGTATCTTTTTATTCATAATTTTGGTAGGCAAAGGTAAATAATTAATTACATTTGTTCACGTTATTTGTTATTAAGCCTTGCTAATTTTAACAAATCCTAGTTATGAAAACATTCAAGTATATCTTATTATTGCTGTTTTTATTTGTTCCTATTGTTGCTTTTTCTCAAGAAGCATGGGGGAATTTGAATAAGCACACAAATATTAGAGAAAACAACCTGGGATTTAAAGAAAACAAACCCGCTTCGTTTGAGTTATTTTCCTTAAAAAATGAGTTATTAGATAGGAGACTGAAACAGTCATCCGGACAGTCCAAGATTATAACGCTGCCAACTCCAATGGGGTTTCAAAAGTTTGCTGTAAAGGAAGCTTCAGTTTTAGCAGATGCGTTGGCAAAGAAATATCCATCTATAAAATCCTATACAGGTGTGGGTATCGATGATCCGACTGCGCATGTTCGATTGAGCAATTCTCATGTAGGAGTTCATGCACTGATTTCATCAGGAAAGCATCCAATGTATTTAGTAGAACCCTACACCAAAGATAAAAAAGTAGCCATTGGTTACTTTAAGAATAGAGCAGATAAGAGCAATTTTGAATGTTTGGTTACAGAGCGTGGGTCAAACCAAAAAGGAGCTAGTTTTCATGATGCTACTATTGCAAATGATGGAAAATTGAGAACCTACAAGATGGCATTGATCGGTACAGCAGAGTATGCGCAATTTCATTTGACCAATCAAGGAATCGGCGTAAATGCATCACAGACTGTCAAGAAAGAAGCTGTTTTAGCTGCTATGAATACCTCTATGACACGTATCAATGGCATTTTTGAAAGGGATTTAGGCGTTACCATGCAATTGGTATCCAATAATGATGATTTGATTTTTTTTGATTCGGCAACTGATGGATTAACTAACGATGACATAGGTACTTTAATTGATGAGTCTCAAACGAAATGTGACGCTGTTGTTGGTTCATCAAATTATGATATCGGACATGTTTTTGCGTGGGTAGATGATCAAAGTGGCAATGGGTTAGCAGGAGGTGGTGTTGTCTGTTTATCAGGGCAAAAAGCCCAGGGAGTTTCTATGCGAAAAACACCGATGGGAGATTTGTTTGATATTGACTTGGTTGCGCATGAAATTGGACATCAATTTGGAGCTAATCACACTCAAAATGGTGATTGTAATCGAAATAACGCAACAGCAGTAGAGCCTGGGAGTGGAAGTACAATTATGGGCTATGCTGGATTTTGTGACTCTAATGTTCAAAGCAACAGTGACGCCTATTTTCATAATGTTAGCATTGCAGAGATGTGGAATTATATCTTGTCAAATGCGACATGCGCCACTGAAACAGCAACAAACAATGCCATTCCAACAGCAAATGCAGGAGGAAATTTTACCATTCCAAAAACAACACCCTTTGTGTTAAAAGGTATGGCCTCGGATGCAGATGAAGAAAACACCTTGACCTACACATGGGAGCAAGTAGACAATCAAGTAGCTACAATGCCTCCTTTAGCCTCAAGTTCAGTGGGGCCTTTGTTTCGGTCTGTTGCTCCTTCTGCATCAGCAGATAGGTTCATGCCTGCCCTGTCGACTGTGCTCGCAGGAGCGGTGTCCTCAACTTGGGAAGTACTTCCTGCTGTAGCAAGAACCATGCGTTTTACATTTACAGTAAGAGACAATGTGGTAAATGGAGCAGGCGTTGCCTCAGATGAAACTATAATTACAGTGGCTGGAGATGCGGGGCCTTTCGTTGTGCGTTCACAAGCAACAGTCACAACACTAAAAGGTGGCTCAACTCAAACCATTTCTTGGGATGTAGCAAATACAAATTCAACTGAAGTGGGGGCGTCAAATGTCACTATTTTACTTTCAACAGATGGCGGGAATTCCTTTCCAAACGTCTTGGTTGCGAATACACCAAATGATGGGGTGGAGGATGTTGTATTAACAAACCTAACAACCACACAAGCAAGAATTAAAATTGTCCCAGTAGATCATATTTTTTATGCGGTAAATGCGGTGAATTTTTCTATTGATAAGACAACAAGTGTCACAGATGATGCATTTGAAAATTTTCAACTATATCCAAATCCATCGCAAGGAGAGGTTACTGTACGTTTCCATTTAAAATCTTCTGACAGAACTGTTCTGTTGAAATTATACGATATAGGGGGAAGATTAATTTCAGAAAACACCTACAACGTACCTGCGGATACTTTTAAAAAGAAACTCAATTTTTCTCAGGTAGCAGCAGGTTTGTACCATTTAAAAGTGCAAAATGGTTCTTATAGAATTACCAAGAAGATCTTGGTAGAATAATTAGGGGCAATGGCAAACTAAAAAGATATCTTTGTTCGTTGTCTAATATGATCTTATCAGGTTTAATTTATGTCTATAGAAGTTTCTTTAGTATCAAAATATTATGGCGATCAGCAGGCGCTAAATGCAATTAGTTTTTCCGTTGGTAAAGGTTCTATTGTGGGGTTTCTCGGTCCAAATGGGGCAGGGAAATCTACTATGATGAAAATTTTAACAGGGTTTATTGCTCCAGATGAAGGAACGGTTTATGTAAACGGAATAGATGTGCTTCACACTCCTATAGATGCTCAAAAGCATATCGGGTATTTGCCAGAGCAAAATCCGTTGTATCAAGACATGTATGTAAGGGAATATTTACAATTTCAAGCAGCCGTTTACAAAGCAGATAAAGGACGCATTCAGCCGATTATAGAAAAGGTTGGGTTGACACCAGAGGCGCATAAAAAAATAACGCAATTGTCGAAGGGATACCAGCAAAGGGTTGGGTTGGCAGCTGCATTGCTGCACGATCCAGAAGTTTTAATATTGGATGAGCCAACCACGGGGCTTGATCCAAACCAATTGGTTGGCATAAGAGCACTGATTAAAGAATTAGGAGCGACTAAAACAATCTTATTCTCTACACATATTATGCAAGAAGTAGAGGCGGTATGTGATCGCGTCATTATTATAAAAAAAGGTAAAATGGTTGTTGATACAATGCTCAAAGACATTCGAAAAGGGCAAGGTCAATTGATAGAAGTTACTTTTGATTATAAAATAGAAGAGCAGTTTATACAAAGATTACCTCATTTAAAGGCCTATAAAAACAATTATGATACCACGTGGTTTTTAACGTTTGAAACTGATGATGATATGAGAGCTGCAGTTTTTGATTTTGCACAAGATAATGGCCTTAAAATTTTAGGTTTAAATACCCACAATCAAAACTTAGAAAAACTATTTAAAGAAAGTACATTGTAGTCCTATCTCTAAATTATCTTTTGAAGCGTAAGTTTTGATCGTTGTCTTCTTTGTAGAGCTTTTCAGTATACCTGTATATATGGTCTTTTTTTAGTTAAGTTTAAAGGCAATGTTTTCTTTTTCTAAAGCAGAAAGTAGTTCATTTGTAATGTTTACTTTGGTGTTTCTACTTGGTAAATTCAGTTCAATTTTCTCTTTGCGATTCCAAATGGTAAAATGAACACTTTGCTTTCCTGCATTGGTTGCGCATAGATGTTGTAAATTCCTAATGGTATCTTCGTTTACCTCTTCAAGGGCTAGCTTAAAGGTGATTTTCTTGCAGAGTTCATCCATGATGTCATGAAGTAATTTAAAATCGGTAAACTGTATCCTTGGTTCTCCAGCAATGCCAGTATCTTTATTTACCCATCCTGGCTTTACAACTGTTTTGACAAATAGAAATGAGCTAGGCACGAGAAAATGCCTGTTTTTCATATATTCCTCTCCAAACATTCTAAATTCATGGCTGTCGTTGTAATCTTCAATAATAAAAGTCGCCCAACCTTTACCCGCTTTGGAAACTCTGTGCTGTACATCGGTAATGATTCCTGCAAAAGATAAGTTCATGCCAGAAAACTTTACCAAGTCTTCTTTGAAATACGATAAATTGGCATTACAGAATTTTAGTTCATTTTTAAAATCATCTAAAGGGTGTGCGGAAATATAGATGCCAACCACTTCTTTTTCTTTTCCAAGTAGCTCCATCGTAGCCCAAGTTTCGCAGTCAGGGATACTAGGTTCTGGTAGTTGAATGTCAGAGGCTTCACCAAATAAAGAAACTTGCGATGAATTTTGACTTTCTTGATACTTATTTCCGTATTTTAATGCTTTTTCAATAAACGTAGCGCCTTTTTCGTCACTTACATAGTATTGAGCTCTGTGCGTGTTTGTGAAAGAATCAAACCCTCCAGCTAATATCAAACCGTCAAATGCTTTTTTATTGGCGACTCGTAAATCTACCCGTTTTGCAATGTCAAAGATGGAATTAAACTTTCCATTTTCCTTTCGTTCATCTATGATGGCTTTTACAGCAGAACTACCTACTCCTTTAATTGCTGCCATACCAAAACGAATATTCCCTTCGTCATTTACAGAGAATTTTGAGTACGACTCATTTACATCAGGTCCTAAAACAGTAATTCCAGATCGCTTGCACTCTTCCATAAAGAAAGAAACTGCTTTGATGTCGTTCATGTTGTTGGAGAGCACTGATGCCATATATTCTGCAGGATAATGTGCTTTTAAATAAGCAGTTTGGTAGGCAATCCAAGCATAGCAGGTAGAGTGAGATTTGTTAAATGCGTAACTCGCAAATGCCTCCCAATCTTTCCATATTTTTTCTAGTTTTTTAGCGTCATGTCCATTTTTACTGGCTTGATCTATAAACTTCGGTTTCATTTTAGCAAGTACAGAAATTTGCTTTTTACCCATGGCTTTTCGCAGTACATCGGCTTCACCTTTTGTGAAATCTGCTAGCTTCTGTGACAGCAGCATTACCTGTTCTTGATATACTGTAATTCCATAGGTTTCAGCAAGGTATTCTTCCATTGCCGGTAAATCATATTCAATCTCCTCGGTTCCGTGTTTACGATTAATAAACGACGGGATGTATTCCATGGGTCCAGGTCGATACAAGGCATTCATGGCAATTAAATCTGCAAAAACAGTGGGCTTTAAGGAGCGCATGTGTTTTTGCATCCCGGGAGATTCGTACTGAAATATTCCTACAGTTTCTCCACGTTGGAAAAGTTCGTATGTTTTTTCATCGTCTAATGGAAAATTTTCTGGATCTAATTCAACGCCGTGTCTTGCTTTTACAATTTTAACGGTGTGCTTGATCAGTGTCAATGTTTTTAATCCTAAGAAATCCATTTTTAACAATCCAGCATTTTCTACTACCGAATTGTCAAATTGGGTGACATACATGTCAGAATCTTTAGCCAAAGAAACAGGTACGTAATTGGTAATGTCTGAAGGAGTAATAATAACGCCACAGGCATGAATTCCTGTGTTTCTTACTGAACCTTCTAGAACACGAGCCTTATTAATGGTTTCTGCACTTAGGTCATTCCCGTCCGATAATCTTTTTAGTTCATTGACAAGTTCTATTTCTTCTGCACGGAGCTTTTCTTTGAGTCCTTTTTCATCTAAAGAGAATAACTTCTTTAGTTTCATTCCAGGAATCAGTTTGGCAATCCTATCTGCTTCAAAAAGAGGCAGATCTAGCACCCTTGCTGTATCTCTAATAGAAGATTTGGCAGCCATGGTTCCATAGGTAATAATTTGAGCTACCTGATTTGCACCGTATTTGTCAATCACATAATCCATTACTTTTCCACGGCCTTCATCGTCAAAATCGATATCAATATCGGGCATCGATACACGTTCTGGATTTAAAAAACGCTCAAAAAGTAAGTCGTACTTAATGGGGTCTAAATTTGTAATCCACAAACAATAGGCAACTACAGATCCTGCAGCAGATCCACGTCCTGGACCCACCGAGACACCCATATTTCGAGCTTCTCTAATAAAGTCTTCTACAATTAAGAAATATCCTGGATACCCTGTTTTTTCAATAACTTCTAACTCAAAATCTAATCGCTCACCAATGGTTGTGGTGATCTCTCCGTATCTTTTTTTAGCGCCTTCGTACGTTAGGTGACGCAGGTAGTTGTTCTCTCCTCTCTTTCCCTCGTCTTCTAGGTCTTTACTGTCTTGAAACTTTTCAGGAATATCAAAGGCCGGTAATAAGACATCTCGTGCCAATGTGTAGGGTTCTGTTTTGTCTACAACTTCTTGAATATTTGTGATTGCCTCTGGAACATCGACAAACAATTCTTTCATTTCGTTAGACGATTTGAAATAGTATTCGTCATTAGGTAAGCCATACCTGTAGCCGCGTCCTCTTCCTTTTGGTGTTGCCTGCTTCTCTCCGTCTTTTACACAGAGTAAAATATCATGCGCGTTGGCGTCTTCTTTGTCTAAATAAAACGTGTTGTTGGTTGCAACTGTTTTGATATTGTGCTTCTCGGAGAATTTAAGCAGGGTTTCGTTTACAATCTTTTCATCATCTTGTCCATGACGCATCAATTCGATATAAAAATCATCTGCAAATTGCGCTTTCCACCAAAGCAAGGCATCTTCTGCTTGTTTCTCTCCAATATTTAATATTTTACTAGGAACTTCACCATATAAGTTTCCTGTCAATACAATAATGTCTTCTTTGTATTGCTCAACAATAGCCTTATCAATTCTAGGTACATAATAGAAACCATCAACAAAAGCAATGGAAGACATTTTCGCTAAATTGTGGTATCCTTTTTTATTTTTTGCAAGTAAAACCACTTGATACCCATTGTCTTTTCTACTTTTATCTGTGTGGTTTTCACAAATATTAAATTCACAGCCAACAATTGGTTTTAAAATGGTTTCGGTAGGTGCTTCTCCTTTTTCAATTAAATCTTCATTGGTTGCTTTTGCAGCTTTATTATGGCTTAAAACGGCGCTTACAAAATGGAAAGCAGCCATCATATTTCCTGTATCAGTGAGTGCAATGGCAGATTGCTTGTCTTTTGCTGCATTTTTCACAATATTCCCAATCTGCATCGTAGATTGCAGCACAGAATACTGTGTGTGATTATGTAAATGGGCAAATTGCGCCTCTTTTAATGCGGCAATACTTTCTTGAGAAGATGAGGTGGTGACACTTTTAAGTGCGTCCAATCGCTTCCTAATTTTTTCACTCTCTTTCTTTAGGTTGATGTGCTTTAAACCAATTACCTGAATCGGTTTTGGATTTGCCTCAGAAAACTGTTTAAAGTAATTTTCATCAACGTCTAGTTGTTCTTTGGTGAATTCTCGCAAACGAATCAACTCTAAGAAACAACGTGTGGTTGCTTCAACATCGGCTGTGGCATTGTGCGCTTCTCCAAACCCTTCTCCAAACAAATGCTGATGCAATTCAGTTAGTGTAGGGAGTTTAAATTTTCCTCCACGCCCCCCAGGTATTTGACACATCAGTGCTGTTTTTTCAGTACAGGTGTCTAAAATTGGTAATTGGGTTAAATTGTTTTGAATTCCCAAACGATGGAATTCGCAGCCCATAATATTGATGTCGAAACCAACATTTTGCCCCACAATAAAGGTTGCCTTCTTTAAAGCTTCGTTAAATTGGTCTAACCCTGTAGCGAGTGCGATTCCTTTTTCTTGGGCTAAATCTGTAGAGATGCCATGAATTCGTTCTGCGTCATAAGGAATGTTGAAACCGTCTGGCTGAATTAGAAAATCGCTGTGCTCAACTACTTTTCCTAGGTTGTCATGCAGCTGCCATGCAATTTGTATACACCTTGGCCAG
>JBELDQ010000080.1:0-9180 GCA_042094215.1 Polaribacter sp.
CCACATCAGATGCTGATAGCGTGATTGTTTGATCGGTGTCTTCTTCTTTGGTATTTGATCCATCTTGAGCAACTGGTGCGTCATTGACAGGCGTTACAGTAACCGTTAAATACCCTGAACTAGATGTTGTCCCGTTTGAAATTGTATACGTAATCTCTTCAATTCCATTAAAATCAGCTAATGGTGTATAGTCAATCGAAATTGAATTTGAATTAATTGCAACAGTTCCTGTTCCTGAATAACTGATTTCCGTTATTATGAAAGCTTCACTTTCAACACCCGTTTCATTAGAAACAATTTCTTTGTTCGTCAATCCTGAATCTTCTAAAACAGTCAAATTTTTTCCGTCAGAAATAATAATATTTATGCTTGTTTCGGAAGCTTCAGAAGACAAAATACTATTTGTTGCTGCTACAGGTGTAATCATAATATTTTCATCTCCATCACTAGAATTACTATCTCGCGAAAAGGTAGGTCTGCCAGTATCTGATGTTTCATCAAGTGCCGTAATTGTTAAACTACCTGTAGTTTCTCCTGGAAGAATCGTAATTTCTGGAAAGTACTGATATTTTTCAATACGGTTATTATATCTATCTGTTACATATACATTCATCTTAGCGCTCACATAAACATTTCGAGCTTGACTTAAACTTCCCTCACCTATTGTATTCCATACTGTGTCGCCAGCGTCCTTTTTTTGAACACGTGCATTATAAGTATCTGCAATATAAATACTCCCAAAACCATCAATAAAAAGATCTTCAGGATGATTTAATTGATTCGCAGCAGCACCTTGTCCGTTACCGCCAGCAATCGTAGTTCCTTGGCTAGCGTCTGGCTCCCATTTTTGAACTCGATGATTTTCTGTATCAGCCACATACACGTTTCCAGAATCATCTACATAAACTCCATAAGGATTATCTAATTGATTGGCAGCAGCACCTTGTCCGTTACCCCCAGCAACTGTAATTCCTGATGTAGCGCCTGGAGTCCATTTTTGGATCCGGTGGTTATAAGTATCTGCAACATACACATTTCCTGATAGGTCAACATGAAGCCCTATCGGATTGTTTAATTGATCTGAACTTTCACCTTCCTCGTTACCTCCAGCTACCGTAATTCCTGAAAATTCACCCGATCTCCATTTTTGAACCCGATGATTTTTTGAATCAGCTACATATACAAATCCGTCTGCACTTACAGAAATACCTCTCGGCTCGACAAATGCATTCGGAGTATCTCCCATTTCCTCGGTTCCAGCTACAGTGACTCCATTTACAGCACCTGACGCCCATTTTTGAACTCGTTGATTGAATTGATCTGCTACATAAACATTATCTTGTGTATCTACAAAAAGACCTGCAGGCTCATTGAAATGATTGGAACCTGCTGAACCAGTAGAGATATCCTGTACAGACCCAGCAACAGTAAAAGGTTCACCTTTAGAACTAAAATCAACAACATAATCATCTATAAATGTAGCTGTGCCGTATACATCAAGCTCAATCCTGGTTGGAACTGAAGTTGGTGCACTTATCGTTGCCGTTACAATTGAAACCCCACCATTCTCTTCAATATTTGTTTCATCAACAATAATTGAAGTGACAATAGGATTGTCTTTACTCAATAAATTCAGGATAGTTGAATCTGAAGCTGTGGTCGCATTAGTCAATCCTGAACTAACCGTCAATATAATGGTCTCCTTAATCTCTATCTCATCATCATCCAATCCTTTAGTGCTAACCGTAAGTTCCCTAGAGGTTACACCCGCTGGAATGGTAATACTCGTTTCACTTAATATATATTCTGTCGTCTGGGTCGCTGTGCCAGATACAGAAAAATTTATTATAATCTCTTTATTTGAAGTATTACTTAGTTTAGCAACAAGTGCTATATCTTTAGCAGAGTTTTCTTCTATATTTTCAGCACTCCACTCAAAACTTATAACAGGTGGTGCATCATCATCTACAATAGTGATAGTATGTTCGTTGGTATGGTCAGAAATGGCGTTGATTACTGATATTGGTGTGATTACAATCTTTTCATCATCATCATCTGAAGTATCTTCGAGAGCTGTTATCGTAAGACTTCCAGTGGTTTCACCAGCAGGAATAGTAATTCGAGGCCCATAGTGGTATTTTTGAATCCGATGATTTTTCATGTCTGCTACGTATAAATCCCCTATGGCATCCACAAAAATAGCTTTAGGACCATTGAATTGATTGGCCGCCGTTCCTTGTCCTTGATCTCCTGCTACTGTAATAGCGTCACCATCAACAAAAGGAATGTCCTTTTTGGCTACTTTCCATTTTTGAATCCGATGATTGTAATAATCAGCGATGTACATGTTCTCTAAAGGATCTACAAAAATACCGATAGAAAAATTCATCTGATGGGCTTCGTACCCTTCATTATGCCATCCGGTAGCATTGAGAATATCATTACTTCCTTCCCGCCATTTTTGAATCCGACTATTCTCTGAATCCGCTACATAGATATCTCTAGCAGGCGTTACAAAAACGTTATTAGGATGCGCAAGTAAATTGTGATTGACTCCAAATTCACCACCTCCTGCAACTCTAATTCCGGATGTAGCGCCAGGTGTCCATTTTTGAATGCGGTTATTTCCTGTGTCTGCTACATAAACATCCCCATCATCAGAAACAAAAACCCCCTGAGGATTGTTTAATCTATCAAATAAGTCGATATCGTGTGAAGCGACACCTATCCCATTACCTCCGGCAACAGTGGTCCCTTGTGTAGCACCTGACTCCCATTTTTGAATCCGGTGGTTTTTTGAATCTGCAATATATAGGTTCCCTGATGAGTCTACAAAAATACCATGTGGCTTGTTTAATTGGTTCGCAGCAATTCCTGCTCCGTTACCTCCTGCCACAGTAATTCCCGATGTAGCTCCTTTAGCCCATTTTTGTACACGATGGTTTAACAAATCAGCAACGTATACATTCCCGGAAGTATCTACATAGAGGCCACTTGCAAAATTGAATTGATCATTAGCAGCACCAGCACCGTTACCTCCGGCAACTGTACTGATGGTGTATTCACCTTTGCTACTATAATCTGTAGCATAATCAACCTCATGACCAGCATTTCCTGTAACGTCTAGTATAATGTGCGTAGGTTTTGATGCTGGCGCATCTAAGGTTGCCGTAATCACTGAAATCCCACCGTTCTCTTCAATACTAGTCTCAGTATTAGTTATAGAAGTTACCCTTGGATTGTCATCACTCAATAAGTTTAAACTCACAAAATCTGCAGTAGTCGTCGCATTGGTAACTGTTGGTGTTAATATAATGGTTTGTAATACCTCTATTTGATCATCATCCAATCCATTAGTGCTAATAGAAATAGCTCCTGATTGAACTCCTGGTGCTATTGTGATGCTCAAGCTGCTCAACGTATAATCTGTAGTTTGAACAGCAGTCCCGGATAAGTCAAAATCTATAGTAACTGTTTCACTTGACAATACATCCAAAGTGGCAGTAAGAATCACATCAGTCGCTGAATCTTCATCAATCGTATTGGAACTTAAAGCAAATGTAACGGTAGGACTACCGTCATTATTTTCAGCAACACAATTCGCATTATAATATTTACATAAAATTGCATCTATACGAGCTAAAATAGAAGCAGCAACTGACTCATCATAATTACTAAGCATATTGTTATATCTTATATCGTGATGTGGTTCTAATCTTGGAGTCATATTATCATATACCACTTGAAAAGCGTCATTATCTAAAGGTACAATAGAGCGATAATGTAATAAACGTTCTTTAATTTTATCATCTGTAGGTCTGGTTTCTAGTTCACTAACCAAGTTATCAGAAGCAAGAACTCCCCAAAAATCAAAAAGAGGTGCCATGTTGATATTCATTTTCTCAGAAGCAGCACTAATATAAATATCATCTTGGTAACTATTGTTAGCGAAGGGATTTATTATGCGTTCTTGATAAAAATAACCATTGATCTCTCCTAGTTTTTCCCATGAATACAACTTTGCAATATCCGCATATTTGGCATGACCTCTAGTTTGGTAAGCCAACTGTCTACCGTCTAAATAATTGTCATAGTTAACCAAGTCTATTTCCATTCTTTCTCCAGATCTAAATGGTGGTGAAAGTATCCAATCTAAGGCGGCCTCATCAAAATTCAACCGTTGTTGATTAGAATATCTCAAAGCATCCTCCATACTTTGTCCAAATACCTGATTATACACTGCAACTGCTGGTAGATTTACAATAGTCTCATGTTCTTCATGTAATGTTGGTGGGTTGTGTAAATGGCCATATTCATGGAGTATTACATGATGTGTTGTACCAAGTGTACTACCATCTCCTGTCATAAAAGCATCGCCATTAATAACATTAATAGGAGTCATAGTAGGAGTTGCATTAAATAAATTAGCTCCGGTCACCTCAAGAGGCATTGGGTTTGCTGCAGGAGCAGCAGTTCCAGCATAATTATTTTGACAGTCAATCAAAATGTACTCAGCCCTAAAACGCTCTAGAGGTCTCCCAAGATGAGTGTTAAAAGAATCAAAAGTTTGATCCCAAAGCGTTATAACATCATTAGGGTTATCTACAGTAGTTGCTGCTGGCGCTGGAAATGTAGTCATGAATTTTGGACTTTCCCAATCCACCCATTTTACATAATTATTTGCAAGGTCAACTTGGTATTCTGAAAGCGACCTTTCAAATCCTGGCTTGTTACTGTAATAGGGTGATTTTACCGCTCCACTAACCTGACAAGTCATAGTTCCAAAGTCAGAACCATCAGGCAATATAATATAAATCGCTCCACCAAAAGGATTGGCAACTACTAAAGAAGTAGAAGTCACATCGTAAGTTGTGTAGATTCTAGGAAAACGACTAAATTCAGACCAAGTCACTTCTAAATCCCCTAAATGGGCCCCAACCCTTATCTTTACTCCTTGATTAACAGTGTTACTCGGAAGAGTAAGCGTTACCAACTCACCTGGTGCTGCGTAATATCCTGTGGGGCGTATCACACTACCTTGATCATTGAGCGTAAAACCAGGATCTGTTTTGTAAAAGCCATCGACATTAAAACTAACATCACTCGCCCTTGGTGCAGAACTATCAACTGCACCTGGAAAAACAACATGGTCTGAAAAAGTAACACCAACCATACTTGAGGTATTAGAAGTGGTGTATAAATTATCAATGATCCATTGTTGCAAGGTATATTGTATGCGCTGTTCTATAAACATATCACTTACCTTAATCTTTAATTCAGAATCAAAAATAGCGCCATTCTGTGAGTTATAAACAGCTAAATAACTTGTAACAATGTCTTCATTTGGCGCGTAACTACCTTCGTCCCAGTTGTCTATAAAATCACTATAAAGATCCTCTCTCTCTGCATTACTCAGTGAAATAGTACCGTTCATGTGGTTTGTAAAGGAAGTCAATACCGTATTAATAATAGAAGGGTCTCCTGGGGGTACAGCATCATAAAATGAGAGCTTATCAATATTTACTTTGGCATACACACCTGATTCCCCGTTAGACATCGTATTATATTTATCAGTCCCCACCCATATTGATTGACTATCAAGTGAACTTTTAAACGTTTCTATATCAACATGTTCATCACTAAAAAAGGATATGCTAACGTTGCCGTTTATTGTATATTGTACATAGGGTTTTGTTACGTTAAAAAACATTTTTACGGTCACATCATACCAAACATCTATTTCTAATGGAGTTATCCAATCTAGTTGGCCTTCACTTTTATCATCACCATAAGTAGCCATCAATTGGTAACTTCCCCAATGACCATAATGCAAATCAAAACCTAAAGCTGGTCGACTATCATATTTATTAGTAACCAAAACTCTTCTTCCTTCATCTACGGTTTCACCGTTATATGGGTTTGTTGTATAATTATCCACAATTTTAAAACGAATGTTATACATAAATTCCTGTTGTGAATTAATGTTACTACTCATCTCAGATGGGAAATTCAAAAACTCATCACCTTCTAACTCGATAACTGAGTGATTACTATCCATAATATAGTCAACATCTCCATAAGGATTCGGATGATAACCATTGATAGCATCACTTGCATTAGTGTCAAACGAATACGATGCGAATTGGGCATGTGTTTGGTTGAGAAATGTGAAACATAATATTGTGAATAGATTGGTAATTTTTTTCATGAGTTCGAAAGGTTAGATTTACAAAAAAACAGTTTTATAAAAAATTATTAATCAAATTTAACCATGATATAAGAACTAGAAAAATATTTGTGATGAACTACATTTTTTGGTGACAAACATCACTTTACCCATGAGTAAAACTATCAATAAACGACTTTGTAAAAGTTCTTCCTAACAAAAACTCTTGTTGGTCAATATAAACGTGTTTAGTATTAAACGAACTAATTTTTTCTCTGTTTAAAATGTAAGACTTATGTGTTTGTACAAAAACGGATGCGGGAATTAACTCACTTAATTTTTTAAAAGTTTGACGTACCAGATATTTTTTATTTTTCTGATGCACTTCTATATAATTTCCTGCAGCTCTAAAATACAGAATGTCTGTATGAAACAGCTTTTGATACGTTCCTTCAATTTTTAAAAAAAAGTGATCCTTATCACTATTGGCCAAAAAAGTAATTGCTTCCTCCTTTTCGTTTTCGAGAGCTAAAGCTATTGAAGTGTATAAGTCGGAATTGCTAAAGGGCTTTACCACATATCCTTGAGGAGCTGTTTTTATAGCTTCGTTTACTGTTTTAGGATCAGCATGTGAAGTGAGGTAAATAAATGGGATTTTAAACTGTTGGTTTACTATTTCTGCTAAATCGATACCGTTTAGACCTCCTTTGATTGTGATGTCGAGCAAAATTAAATCTACTTTTTGGGAGTTGAGTATTTCAATAGCCTTATCCGCTCTTACAACTATAGCGATTACATTATGCCCAAGTTCTTCTAAGGTTGTTTTAATGTCCTCTGCTATAAGCAATTCATCTTCTACGATTAATATGTTTTTCATAATAACAATTTTTTATGTGGTATTAGCTCATTGAAATTGTGATAGTATAAGTAACTCCCTTGTCTTTTTTAGAAGTTATTTGTAACTCTCCTTCTAGTTGTTTGGTTAAAATTGAAATTAATCTCATTCCTAATGTGTTTTTTTTCTGCACAGTAGCAATATCAAGGCCTTTTCCGTTATCTGACACCTTTAATTCATACGTGTTATTTTTCTTCACAAAAAATAGTTCAATTTTTAATTTTTTTTGACCAAGGTTATGCTTTAATGTGTTTGTAACTATTTCGTTTAATATCAAACCCAAAGTAATAGCAAAATCGATATCTATGTTTTCATTTGTGTTTATTTCGAAACAGGTATTGGCAACACTATTGTATGAGGAAATCAAGTTTTCTATTATTTGCGAGCTGTATGTTTGAAATTCAACTTCTGTAAAGGACCCTTTTTCATACAGTCGCTGGTGTACTAAAGACATGGATTTAATTCTGTCTGTACTTTCTAATAAAATTTGCTTTATTTTTTTATTTTTTATTGTTTTTGACTGTAAACTCAATAAACTAGATACTAGTTGTAGATTGTTTTTAACTCGGTGATGCACTTCTTTAAGCAATGTTTCTTTTTCAAGATTACTTGCAGAAAGTTCTTTATTCATTTCTTTGGATTTTTTATTCTTTTTACGAATAAATATTATTGCCACTATAGAGCACATCAACACAAAAAAAATTAAAATACCAATAAGCAATCTATTAAATGAAGTTTGTTGCAAATTTATTTTTTCTTTATTTAAATCACTTATTTCTTTTTCGTACTCAATTTCTGCCAGCAAATATGCTTGTTTTTTTAATGTTTTTGAATTCATTATTATACCACGCAAAGAATCTTCTCTTTTTCGATAATTTAGGGCGGTTTTAAAAAGATGTTGGTTTTCGTAAAGACGTGCTAAATTTTCATATGCAGCCAATAAACCGCCTTTGTTTTGAATTTTTTTATAATTGAAGACACTTTGTTTGTTGTAAAATATAGCGCTATCTAATTGTTGTAATTTCTCATAAACATTCGCAATGTCGATATTGGAGCCTCCAATTTGTCCCCAGTTTTTTAATGCGACTCTTATGTTTTTAGCAATTTTAATCCGCCTTAACGCCTCTTTGTAATTGCCCAATTGCTCGAATACAATACCGCTATTCCCCCACAAAATACCTGCTGTAGATTTTGAAATAGGCGAAGAGCTTTGAGTGAGTAAATGCAATCCTTTTTCGTAATTTTCTAAAGATTTTTTATGCATTTTTAAATCATTATAAGTGTTCCCTATATTATTATATAGAGCTACTAGCAACGTAGTATCTTGTAATTTTTCTGCTATTGTAAATGCTTTTAAATAACTCTTTAATTGCTTTTCGTAATCAGAAATTAAAAAATATGCATTTCCCAATAATTTTAGAGCTCGAGCCTCTAGCTTTTTATTTTTGTATTGTTGCACTAACAATATGCCTCCTTTAATTACGGAGATTTCTTTTTCAGTATCTCCTAAAATATAATAAATATCTGCTTCAATTTCAGCTATTTTAAATAAGTGAACCGTGTCTTTTAATTGGATTGCTATAGCTTTTGCAAGATTCAAGAATTTTTTCCCTTCGACGGGATATTGGTGTTTATAGTGACTTGCCAAAGAAATATAGGTATCCAATTTTTCTGATGTATTTTTACTTGTCGCCAATTTATTGTGAAGACTATCCGCCACTTGTTGTTGAGCGTACATATTACTACATAGTAGAGCAAAAAAAATAAATAATGTTTTTTTAATCAATTTTTTCAAATTTATAGGTGTAAAAATAATATATAAATATTATTTAATTTTTTTTTTGTGACAAACAACCAAGGCAAGTGATAAAGAGCATTCTTGTCTCGTACTTTTTGATTATGTCGACCAATGATAATATTTAACGAGAATATCGGTTGCTTTAGAGGTTGCTCCGCAGGTTTAAATCCTTGTTATTTCGTTTGATTTCTCTTTACTATTTTATCATGATTCTGTCATTATACTATTGATTTTCATGTACTTATATAAAAACAAGTAAAATAAGATAAAACCTAAAACTTCCTGGAGGTACCACAAAATTATCCCGTAACTCATTTATAA
>JBELDQ010000081.1:0-7226 GCA_042094215.1 Polaribacter sp.
CCATTGATATAACTCCCATAAGGATCTTGAAACTTGGATCCTTTCTCATAACTGTATTTGCTCAACTTCTTAAACTGCACCAACCCCCAAAGAATAAATTCTTTTTCAAAATAAACATCACGCTTATCTATATCTGGTTGGTAGGTTGTAATCAAGTTGTCTAAGGGCTTGATCTCATCTAGTTTTGATTTATATGTTGCCTCATCAAAATCATCTAACAATTCAAAACCATCACCATTAAAGAACCATGAAATTAAATCATCATAAGGCGTTTCTTCATCTTGCTTTTCTAGCTTTTGAATCTTTGGAAAATAGTCAGGAAAGAGTGTTTTTATGGCGGTATCCATTAATATTTTCGCTACATAATCTGCACCTTCTTGCTCTCCTTCATAAACCAACTCAACTTTTCCTGTTATGGCTGGAATCACCCCTATAAAATCTGACAATCGAACCGCAGTATGTGCATCACCCGCAAGCAAAGCACGACGCTCTGCGGTACTTAATAAATTTTGAAAAGCGGTAATACTCATTCGTGCGCTCACGCCACTTTTAGCATCAATATATTCGCTTTTACGTGCTTCAAAACTTATTTGCTCCAAGATATCTTTAGCTAAATCTGGTACATACACCGCTTCCGATTGTCGCTCTTCTAATTTTGCTTCTTGCGAGGTAATCGCTCTTGCTGTTTCAACGGTGTCTGGGTAATGGGTTAAAATCTGGCTCCCTATTCTATCTTTTAGGGGAGTTACAATACTACCTCGATTGGTATAATCTTCAGGATTGGCAGTGAATAAAAACTGCATATCTAGGGCCAATCGTAATTTAAATCCTCTAATTTGTATGTCTCCTTCTTGTAAAATATTAAAGAGCGCTACTTGAATACGCGCTTGTAAATCTGGCAATTCATTGATCACAAATATGCAACGGTTGGCTCTAGGAATCATACCATAATGTATCACACGGTCATCTGCATAGCTCAATTTGAGGTTGGCTGCTTTTATTGGATCTACATCTCCAATAATATCAGCAACAGTAACATCTGGAGTGGCTAATTTCTCAGCAAAACGCTCGTCTCTATGCAACCATGCAATGGGCGTTTTATCGCCTTTTTCTTCAATCAATTCTTTGGCATATCGCGATATAGGACAAAGCGGATCGTCATTAATTTCTGAGCCTGCAACTACGGGAATATAGACATCCAAAAGCTGCACCATCATCCTTGCCAGTCTTGTTTTTGCTTGCCCTCTCAAACCCAATAAATTGATATTATGACGTGATAAAATAGCACGTTCCAACTCAGGAATCACCGTGTTTTCATAGCCATGAATCCCTTGAAAGGTGGTTTTCTGTTGCTTTATATTGTCAATGAGGTTATCGCGCAACTCATCTTTAATAGATTTAGATTGGTATCCTGCTTTCTTTAATGCGCCTAGTGTTGTTATTGTTTCTATTTTCATTTGTAAGACATCTCAATTGTGCACGATGTGACACATTTATTATTTAGTTAAACTACCTCCTTTTTACTACAATCTATTTAATTCTTTTTCGTCTATTATTTTCATAGTCATCAAAAATCATTTCTCCTAAGCCTTTCAAGCCTGTGTAGAATGCTTTACCCCTGTTTGCTTGTGTAAATTCTTGTATAAAGCGCATGAGGTAAGGATCTTCTGCTATCATGAATGTGGTTATAGGAATGTGTAACCTTCTCGCTTGTTGTGCCATTGCATAACATTTGTTGGTGATGTATGGGTCTAAACCGTTGCTGTTTTTATAGTACTGACCATCGGGTAAACGCAAACAGCTAGGCTTCCCATCGGTAATCATAAAAATTTGTTTGTTTGTATTGCGCTTGCGGCGCAACATGTCCATTGCTAATTGCAAACCAGCCACGGTATTGGTATGGTATGGCCCAACTTTTAAATAGGGCAAGTCTTTTATTTTTATCGGCCAAGCATCGTTCCCAAAAACCAAAATCTCCAAGGTATCTTTTGGGTAACGCGTTGTGATGAGTTCAGACAATGCCATGGCTACACGTTTTGCAGGTGTAATACGATCTTCTCCATAGAGAATCATACTGTGACTGATGTCTATCATTAACACAGTACTCATTTGACTTTTATGCAGGGTTTCCTCTACCACCAAATCATCTTCTGTAAGATGGAAGTTTCCGATACCATGATTGATCTGTGCATTTCTTAAACTTTCGGTAATAGATACTTTTTCTAATGCGTCTCCAAACTGATAGGCCCTAAAATCACCGGTGTGCTCATCACCAATACCCACACCTTTACTTTTATGATTGCCAGATCCGCTGCGTTTTATCTTACCAAAAATATGCGCTAAAGCCTGTTTTCGTATGGCACGCTCTGTTTTGGCTGTAATGGTAGTTTTACCTTTACCATCGGCACCATCAGCACCAGTCGGATCTATTTCTTCACGGATATACCCTTTGTTTTTAAGATCTTCTATAAAATCATCTACGGTATATTCTGGTGTAGTTAAGGAATATTCTGTATCGAGTTGACGCAACCAATTTATCGCTTCATCAAAATCTCCTGAGGTGTAGGTAATGAGCTCTTTAAAAATCTCAAAGAGTTTCTCAAACGGGGATTGATATGGCGCTTTGTAAGTTTTAAAAACAAACCCAGATTTATCAATTTTTTGCTTCATATGAACCCTAAAAATACGAATTTTAACGCTTTTATGTGCTAAAAAAACGAGATTCTAACATTTTATTAACGAACGAATCTTCATGCCAACAGCTAATTTATAGCGTATCAATCAAAGGGAATAGCTCTGTATGAACAAAGGTTTTTACACCTAAAAAAATTGATCAAATACGTCTCTTGTCTTCCAAAAAGAAATAGAATTTATCATGCTTTAATTTAAAAACGATGTAAAAGATAATTTGCAACAAAAATCTACTTATTTTTTTCTGATATGACTCATTCCAAATATCAGCTCATTCATTTTCTCAAATTAAAACGAACTCGTACTATTACTTGATATAGAACTCGCGAACTACAAAATACAATTTGTCACTATCTCAAAGCGATACTATAGATAACATGTTTTATTTATTGAGATCTTCTAAAACCCAATTTAATGCTTCATCTATCCCTTTTTTATAATTCCTCCATTTAGGTGTAATGAATACATCTGGCTGAATGCTTTGCATGTTCCTTTCTTGAAGACGAAATAGTCTTTTACTATAATTCACTAACAGTTTAGAGTTTGGGAGACTAAACTGCCCCATATCCTGATAACCTCTTGGGTTCGCACCTGAAGGTTCTCCAATTATTTTAGCATTAAGTAACTGCCTAAATTGGATAGCATTTACCATTGCGGCAGAATATGTTTTTCTATTTACAAGAACATACACATTTGATTTCCAGTTTATAGAGTCGGATAAATTTAACCATCTAGCAAGTACTAAGCCCACAAATAAATCACCTCCGTAATTATCTCTTAGATCTATAATTAGGTGTTTGGAGCTATTAAAGTTAATAAAATTAAAAACACTTCTTGAAAATTTGTCCATTTTTTTCTGTGAAGGATATCCTTTAAAATCAATAAATACAGTCTCAGAATTGTTCAATGAAGTAAACCAAAGATCCTTTAGGCTTGAATTTTCAGGAGGTTTTATATTGGGATGAGTTACTGATAGTGTTGCATAATCTAAACTGATCAATTCCTCTTCATCATATGAATTTAAAATTACAGATTCTTGGCTCCCATCTACATCTAAAAAAGTAAACTTGGCATACGCTGAATACTTTATAATATGAACCGATTTCAGTATTTCAGAAACAACCATATATCTACATGTACGATCCATAAGTGAGTATTTATTTTCGGTAAATGGTGTAAGTTCTGAGAGCTTCTTATAGATTGTATCGATTGAAACACCATCAATACTATGTAATTTTCTACCGAGTAAATGTTTATGTTTTTTTAAAGTACTTACAACTCTTATTTCACCATCGAAATCAAATAACTTTATTGGATATTGACTGAGTTTTCTATCCCACAAAGGGATGGAGGTATGACCATCACTTTTTCCTCCTCCAATTGTTTGTGTTAATCGCATAAGCTCTATTATAATTTGAAAATCCGTCAAACTATCTAATGATGACTTTAATTTCTCAATTTCAAGACTAAATTGTTCTTTTGATATAGTATGGTACAGATCGATATGCTTTTGCTCTAACGTCTTGTGATAATAATCAATATCCTCGATCCATTCTCTTTTATTTTGAGCATTGCATAAAACACCAAGGCTAAATAGGAAACAAATTGTAATTTTAAGTTTTCTCATATCTTTTTTCGAATTGTTTTTGTCCAAATACGCTATGTTGTATTATGACTTTTGGACTTTACAGAATATGGCTAATAATTATGTTTGTATTTTGTGGAAACGCTTAAATGTTTATTTCCATAAATTCATCTTACTTGTTAGAGTTTTCAACTTCTAAAAGTATTTTATCGAGTGCTTCCCTATCAAACCATTTCCCCTTAATCATGACTCCCAAAATGGTTCTTGTATGACTAATATTAGTTAGAGGGTTTTTGTCTAAAAGAACCATATCTGCTAACTTCCCTTCATTAAGTGTTCCGCTTTCAGCAATTGTATTTAAGTAACGAGCAGGATTTACAGTAACGGTTTTAAGCGTCTCGTATGCTGAAAGTCCAGCACTATTTATTAGTTCTAATTCACGATGTAGAGAAAAACCTGGGACAAACAAACCATAAGTATCACTACCTGCCATCAAAGGAACTCCTTGCTTATGCAGCATTAGTGTGAACTCTTTTTGCCATTTCAGTTGTTTTTCGAGTCGTTTCAGACCTTCTTTAGAGGTAAACCTTGATTTTGTTTTATAATTTATTTTGTTGGATCGCCAATAATCAGAATACTGTTTCGGAAGATATTTTATGGATTCACCTTTATTTAAAATTGTCGCTTTTTTCTTATCTGCATAACGACTAATCATTTCAAAAGTTCCTAAAGTAGGTGATACATATATGCCACTTGTTTTAATTTCTTTTGCCGCTCTCTTCAAATAGTTATGAGATGTGCGCTCTTCTTTTGAAAAGATATTCATAAACTCTTCAACATGAGCTATTGATTTAATTCTCAAAGAAAATTCTAAAGGCAGTTCTCTTTGTCCATGACCTACAATTGGAATATTTTCTTTTTGAGTTAGCTCTAATAATTTTAAATAGATTTCTTTCGGTAAATTATCCGCAATTTTTAAATAATCATACCCTTTCTCTTTATGAGTATTCACCACTTTTTTTACAGCATTTATACTACTTAAATGATTTCTTTTTAGATAAGGACCAGTGGTATAGTAATAAGGAGATAAAATTGTATTATTTCTGGCAAGCTCTTTAATTTTCATGTGGTCCTGCCCCTTATATTCTGCCATATTTCTGGCAGAAGTAATTCCGTTAGCAATTAAAAGTTTGAATTCATTTTCAATACTATTTTGAAGGTGATAATGCGTTTCCACGAGACCAGGAATTAGATACTTTCCTGAAGCTTGTATTTTAATATCAATAGTGTCTGTGGGTTTCTGTGAGGCAGGTTCTATTTTTATTATTCTTCCATTGCAAATAAGTACTCTTTTATTAAAAAGTACGGTTTCAGTATTCATGGGTATTACGTTCACGTTCTCAAACGAAATTATTTCTGTTTGAGCGCTAATGACAGAAGAGAACAGGAGGATACATAGTATTAGACAATTATTGAGTGTTCGCATTTTTTTTGATTTATAAATTTTATGCAAACGTACTTCTCAACTCAGTTTTTGAAGTTCGAAAATTGATACTATAGAGAAAATAGAACTTATTTATTCTTGTACTCTTTAGGCGTATACCCTGTTTCTTTTTTAAAATTTGTGTAAAAAGATGTTTTGGAGTTAAACCCACATTCAAGACCAATGGAAAGTATACTATAGTTATTAAAAATTGGATCTTTTAGCATTCGTTTTACATCCCTTATACGATATGAATTAATGTAATCAGAGAAAGTAGCTGAAGAATTTTCTTTGATAATTTGAGACAGGTAACTACTACTTATCTCTAATAGCTCTGCAACACGATCTCTGCTTAGGTTTGGATTGTGATGTATTTTGTTTTCTTCAATTAAATACTCCAACTTTTTAAAATGAGAACTTTTAGTGTTTACAGAATCAATTGTTTTCACTTTCCTTCTTTTCGTCAGCGCTCTAATTTCATATTGGTCATTAGATAATTTAAATTGATACATTCCTTTATAAATAAACCAATAAATAAAAATGGAGCAAAATGTCCATAAATAAGTTAATGGTAGTTTTTCTAAAAAGAGAAATCGATAAAATTCTAACACAACTCCAAAAAGTATAATTAACGAAAGAAAAAACAAAAGATATTTTAACCATTTCTTACTAAAACGATTCTCCTTAGTCACCGTGTATTTATAAGATAGGGCAATGATAGAAATAGGAAAAACAACAGACAGAAAACTAATTATTTTATAAAATATTGGAATGAAGTTTAAAACAGTATCTGTTAGCGCATATAGATGAAATGTTGAACTTAAAGACAAGAAAATGTTTAGTATGCTTAATACAATAAAAGGCAAATAAAAAAGCCTGAGATGCTTTGCTTTATACGATGTATTCCCTGATGTTTTATAAAAGAAAATAAATAATGTTGTAGTGTATAAAAATTGCCAAAGAAACAAATCTAAGAGACTAATTATGAACGGATTTAATCCCATATCCCAAAACCAATTATTGACCCCCACAATAGCGATAATCAATAAAGTAAATCCTAAATATTTATTATTTTCACTTTTGAAAAACTTAGAGTATAAAATCACCAAGCTTAAAATAAAGCAATGAATTGTGGCTACAAGAGATACTATCTCTAAAAATGAAATATTTATTGATGGCAAAAGTATAACGTATAGGTTCAATTTGTTTTCAACGCAGAACTACAAAGTTGTTGTATCGGATTAGCTCCTATTTTTTTTCCAAATGTAACTAAAAATTACCCGTCTTTTATTTTTAGTTTATACTTTCTATATGATGTCATAAATTAGCAATTCATTAGCCCCCTTGTCGCATCCAGTTTTCGTTTTAATTCCGAATTCAATAGCAAAGCGACATTCCATAAATCAGAATAACTAGTATAATATCAAAGTGAATTACGGCAATGAACAATTAGAGTTTATTCAAAAG
>JBELDQ010000081.1:7326-9149 GCA_042094215.1 Polaribacter sp.
AATAGAATTTATCATGCTCTTGGGACACATGTACTGATGAGAAACGAGTATACCTTCACTGATTTCTTGCATTCCCGATAAAAACTAATTCACGATTGTAGCAGATTTACTTTTTCTCAATTCAACTTCATAGCATTTAAATTCCTTTCAATTAGAAAAAAGAACCAACCACTATCAGAAGGATGCTCGTCAATATTGAAATTGAAAACCCTATGATTAAATCTCTCCTTTTTTTAAAAACAGCGAAAATTAAAAGAGGGAAAGGAAGCATTAATAAAACTGTGAACATTAGGGTTATAAAATCATTCGTCAAAAAAAATGTGAGACTATAGATGAGTGCATGCACACCAGTCCTTCCTTGTGTTTCTTTTTCAATCATCATATACACTACCAGCGCATAAACTAGTATTGAAATCACATGAATTATTGGGATTTTAAGCGCTAATTTTTTCATAACTATTGTTTTTTTATACTAGATTAAACGAATTCCTAAAAGATTAATTGTCTACCTAAAGTAGTTCATTGAGCAGAAATAAACCAAATAGAACATAGGTAAAGGTTGTTTTTGAGTGTTCTTGCACTGGCTTACAATTTATAGCGTATGCTATCAAATCAATTTCGAGATGCGTGTAAAAAAATAAATTGAACTACCATCGTGTCACATTGATTAGAACGCATAGTCTTTAGGACAAACAAACAGAAACTAACATGATAAAAACACAACTCCTACCAATCGCCCTTCTTCCTTTATTCTTGCTATTTACCAATACAACATTAGCTCAGAATCCGTCTTTTTTGAATTCAGGGAAGAACTATACTTTTGATAGCAGGATTATGGGAGAGGAGCGAACCATTATTGTTCATGTCCCTGACAGCTATAAGAAAAGTACTAATTCGTACCCTGTATTATACCTTACTGATGCTAAAGCACACATGACTCATACAATAGGAACTGTTGATTATTTTTCAAAATTTCGTTTAATGCCAGAAATGATTGTGGTTGGTATTGTGCATACAAATCGAAATCGTGAGCTGACACCTACACCCATAAACAAAAAAGACGAAAGCGTTCTTGAAGGCGCAGATCGTTTGTTAAACTTTCTTCAAGAAGAAGTCAAACCAATGATCCATAAAAAATACCGCGTATTACCATATAGTGTGTTTTCGGGAACTTCCTATGGAGGGTTGTTTGGCATACATGCCTTCCTAAAAAAACCTGAATTTTTTGATGCAATTATTGCCATAAGTCCCTCTTTATACTGGGACAATAAAATCATTTTAAAAGAGGCAAATACGCTGTTCAAGAAAGGAAAAGCAAAGGGCAATTTATACCTTACAATTGCCAATGAACAACCGGTAATGACAACACCCTTTTATGATTTTATAGCTATTCTAAAAGACAACCCAACAAATGAAGTTGGCTGGAGTGCAAAAACCTTTGAAACAGAGACACACAATACAACTGTATTGATTGGTCAATATTATGCATTTAAGGAGCTTTTCAAAGCTTGGAATATCCCCGAAGGAGAACCTCAAAATTTAACACAATTACTGCATCGCTACGCTACAATGTCTAAGCAATTGAGGCATGAGGTACTACTCCCTGAAGACAGGGCCAATGGCTATGGCGAGTGGCTTCTCTATTTAAATAGACTTGATGAAGCGATCGCATTATTCAAGTGGAATACCGCAAACTATCCTGAATCAAGCAATGCATTCTATAAGTTAGGGCAAGCAAAGGAGAAAGCTAGGCGTTTCATGGAAGCAAAAAAGAACTATGAGATCGCTTTGCGCTTAAGCGAAAAGCATAAACCTTCAACATC
>JBELDQ010000082.1:0-9055 GCA_042094215.1 Polaribacter sp.
CTGACAAGGGTGCTGATTTAGCGGATATTAAAGATACAATAAGCTATACCGATGACGAGGTAAAGTTTCATAAGCTTATTGAAATTAATCCAACACTTAATACATTGGTTAAAACCTTTGATTTACATGATAAATATGGAAAAAAACTCAGAGACTACGAGTAGCTCCCCTCCCATTCATAAGCTAACTAAACAAAACATACTTAAATATTCCTTATATAAGTAGCTGTATATTAATAGCTAAAAGGTGTTATTTTAGTGTAACAATGATTGATTCAAAGTACTTAGGTGTTTTTTTCCAAGAATGACCGCCTCCAGTATCTTTATTCCAAGATTCTGTTAACTTACAGTGTAAACCCTCAAATACAAATAAAAACTCTCTGAAGTAAAAAAGTCAACTAACAAAAAACAAATTACTTTTGTTATGGAAAAATACCTTCCGATTAAAATTTTGATGATTTTAATACCCCCAATCATTATGAACGATTGGTAAACTATTTAATTCATTTCTATGTAATCGCCATTTAGGCATAAACTTGTCCATTAAAGCAATGAATCTATCATTGTGGTTTCGTTCATGCAGATGGACCAATTCATGGACTAAAATGTACTCTAAACAGATGGTTGGTTTTTTGGCTAATTCTAAGTTTAACCAAATACGTTTATCATCTGTATTACAAGCACCCCATTTGGTTTTCATTTGCTTCACACCCCAATCATTACACTTAACACCAATAATCTTTTCCCACTTTTCTATCAGTTGAGGTAGTTGTTTCTTTAACTGCTTTCTGTACCATTCTTTGATGACAGTAGCTTTATCTTGAACAGTTGCTTCTTGTTTTACCCTTAATTGAATGGTTTTTGTCCCAATTAATTTAACTTTATTGTATCCTTTATGGTGTTTAACATCCAACAGATATCGTTTCCCCATAAAGTAATGGCTTTCACCTGAAACATAATCTCGTTTAGTTTCTCTGGCTTGTTCTTTAAAGTTCTTTACGTGTTTTTTTATCCAGCTTAGTTTTGAGATTGCAAATAATCGCAAAACCTCATCGTCTGTTTTAGTAGGAGCAGACAATCGAATACGACCATGTGGTGGATAAACTGCCAAGTGCATGTTCTTAATATCCTTCCGAACCACATCTATTTCGATGTTGGCAAAAGCTATGGTTTCTTGATTAGTACTCACTTTGTGCTTTTATTATCTCCATTAGTGCTAATGTCTTATCTGCATCACCAACAACAACATTTACTGCCAACATCAATTTCTTTTCCTTGATTCCGCCATCACGCCATCCATCTAATTTATTGTATCGTACAGCTTCATCTAAAACAATAGCCAACGATTCGTCATTATCTAAATTATCATAAAGTGCTTGCTTCGCCCTAGTGTTTATAGAGTTTGGATATGATTCTCCATTGGAAGGCTCAGCTACTTTGGTTGCTAACTCTTTTATCTTTTCCAGATAGTCTTGATAATCGCATGTCTCTTCTTTTCTAAGCTGTATAATCTCATCCAACAGCTTCGACATTTTTTCGTAATACTTAGGATTGGTTTGTGATTCTTCGATAATTACCTTCCTAACATTATTCTCTATAGTCTCAGCAACTGCTTCTTGTCTTTTTCTCTTTTTATCCTCTGTGGTTTCTTTTACTTCATCACCCAACTTAACAATCAAATCCACCAATGATTTGTTTTCAAAGTCAGATATTTTGGTACTTGATTTTGCATCCAGATACATATCCATCAGCTGACGCATACCAGGCTCAAATCGTTTAAGGTCCAAGTAGTCACCACTAGCTTGTTTAATGGTTTCTCTTAAGTCAGAGTAATACTTTACCTCATCTTTAATAGAGTTGGCTTCTGCATCGCTATAACCCAGCTTATGCATTTCGTTAGCTACATTTGAATAGGCTCTAATTAATGATACCACCGCTTTATATAAAGCAACTCTTTTCTCTTCGGTATCTTTTATGTCCTTTGGGTTCTCTGTATTACCGCAGAAGAATTTTATAAAGGTTGGTTCGTCTTTAGGGTGAACAGGCTCACACATCGCTCTTACTGCTTCCAAAGAAGTTTCTAACCGTTCTTTACTCTCTGTATGCCTATCCTTTAGTAATCCTTTTACATCATCTTCATCGTAATCATCAAATGCTTGTGATGTGTAATCCTGTATGGAATTTTGAAGGCTTTTAAATAAATCTTTATAGTCGATAATATAACCGTACTCTTTATCATCTGTATCAACTCTGTTAACACGGCATATCGCTTGAAATAAGCCATGGTCTTGCATTTTCTTGTCAATGTATAGATAAGATGCAGAAGGTGCGTCAAAACCTGTTAACAGCTTATCTACAACGATAAGCAACTTCATTTTACTAGGCTCTTTTATAAACTTAGCTTTTGCCTCAGCTTCAAAGTCCTCAGTTGATTTACCGTTAAGCATTTTGGTATACACTTCATACTTCAATAGCTTATCTGTTGGATTATCTTCTCCTGTTTCTTCACCTTTAATATCTGCATGATGAGGTTGGTAAGATGTGATGATAGCACAATCCTTAAATCCAGAGTTCTGGAACAACTCATAATATTTACATGCTTGATAAACAGAACCAGATACCAGCATGGCATTTCCTTCACCAGTTGATAATCTTGGCTTTATTTTAAAGTCTTTAACGATATCGAATACAATCTTCTCTAGTCTGGACTTAGACCCAAGGACCTTTTGCATGGTTCCCCATCGCTTTTTCAACTCTACCTTGGCTACATCAGTTAAACCTTTTGTTTCAGCTTCAAACCATTCGTCTATGCTTTGTTGGTCTGTGATGAATTGCTCTACATCTCTTGCTTCATATAATAAATCCAATACAACACCATCCTCAACCGCTTCATCAAATTTGTATGGGTTACCTATATATGGACCAAAAATCTCTATACTCTTCTGCTTGTCTTTTTTAAGTAGTGGAGTACCAGTAAACCCAATGAATAAGGAATCTGGTAAAATCAACTTCATCGCATCATGCAACTTACCCGATTGGGTACGGTGACATTCATCTACAAAAACATAGATATCACCTTTGGCTTTAAAGTCACTTCCTAAACTGGCTTTTAAATCTTCAATGAAAGAATCGTAATCACCTTCATCGGATTTTCTACCAAATTTGTGCACCAAGCTACCAATCAACATTTCTGTTTTGTGGTTCAATACATTGATGAGGTCTCTACCGCTTTTTGTTCTGTAGATTTTCTCATCTACACCAGTAAATAATTTTTCTATCTGGTCATCCAGTTCCTCTCGGTCTGTAATGATGAGTACTCTGCTGTCTTTTACATTCTCTCGAATCCACTTCGTAAGCCAAACCATGGTTAAGGATTTACCAGAACCTTGCGTATGCCAAATAATACCACCTTGTTTAGTGCGTATGTTTTCCTGTGCAGCTGTTATTCCAAAATATTGGTTTGGTCTGCATAGTTTTTTAACGCCTTTATCAAACACCACAAAGTCGTGAACCAACTCTAATATTCTAGACTTTTCGCAAAGCTGTGAGATATGTTTATCCAATAAGTAATCAAACTCTTTATCACTTTCTTCTTTCCATTTTAGGTAGTACTTCTCAGATGTTTCAATGGTTCCATATCTTAAACCTTGGGTATCATTACCAGCCATAACCAATTGCATGGTGGTGAAGTACTTTTCAATAAATTCTGGTTTCTGATTGTCTAAGTTTTGACGAATACCTTCTTCAACACCAACCTTACTTCGTTTCAACTCGATAATACCAATGGCAATGCCATTAACGAAGAGCACAACATCTGGTCTTTTTGGATGCTTACCAGCTACGGTGACTTCCTCAGCTACAGCAAAGTCATTATTAGTCGGGTTCTTCCAATCGATAAGCCAAACAGTTTCTTTGGGTTGACCCAATTCTTCACGAACCGTAACACCATAGCGAAGCAGCTTGTATACTTCCTTATTGGCTTCATATAAATCATCAGAAAGATTGGTAGCTGCTTTTACTATTGCATCTACTGCTTTTTGAGCCAACTCACTAGAATACCTATTGTTTTTAGTTAAATAGGTAAACAATAAATCTTCTTCTATTGGTTGGGTGCGAACTTCTTCTTCCCAATCACCCAAATAGGTGTATCCTAATTCATCTTGAAAAAGTTGAATCACTCGATTTTGAGAAGCACGTTCTGTTTTTCCTATGTTATTTGTAGCCATATAATTATAAATGCTGTGTCAGTTCTTTTATTTTAACCTCATTAGAAATTATTTTTTCCCCAACAGTAGTGTGAACAATAGCCTTCAATGTCGTGTCTTCGGGTAGTTCCTTCCAATTATTAATTCCAGCTTTTTTGAGATTATAATCTACTCTTAGCGGCTCACCCCATTCTAATTTTACTGGAAAATTTACAGGTGTACTTCTATCAGTTAGGAAGAAGGTATTTACTCCTTCTACAAATTCATGAGAAATCTCGAAGTATGGTTCAGAAAAATATCTGGCTTCTTTTTGTAGATTAGTTATTGCAACACCAATCGAAGCACCAAACACCCCTTTGAATTCACTGACTAGTATATTTTGTGAGAGATACACATTCGCAACTTTCACATCTAGCTTTTGAATTTCTGGAGCATTTGATTCTTGTCCTAACTTCTTGAGGATAATCTTCCCAAACTCTTCTGGCTTATATCTACGAAGGTCTATAAAACCTAATGACCCTCTTAACCCATCTATCTCTGTATCATCAAATCTAGCTGGAAGTATATAATCTTCACCCGTTTCAACGGCTTTAGATATAGCGTTTTTAATTTCCCAATTTGTCCAAACCTTTTTCTTGTAATGTTCTGAAATAAAAGGGATGCAATATTTAGCACCTCTTCGGTAAACAAATTCAAAATGAACTCCTAAATCTTTACCCCACAAGTCAGCTTCTTCAAACATATCGTAGAAAACCTTAACATCGTTTTCTTTTAAGAATTCTGCAACTTTATCTACATAACCTCTATCTTCTCCAGCAAAGGATAATGCGACATCATATTTATTTATTTCACTCATACTAACCTTGATTTACCAGTTAATAATTCTTGCATCATCCCTTGTTTGATGGCATGGTATTTTACTTTTTTAGTGGCTAATTGCTTGATTTCTGTATCCATATCGGAAAGAATTTGAGCAATTGCATTTTGTTCTTCAATCTGAGGAAGGTTAAATGTTCCATTCTTAATATCTGTTGTACCTATATTAGCTTGAACACCTAGTGATGCAATGCCTTTTGAATAAGTTCTCCAACTTCTCATGTTAGATAGATGTTTTAAAATAACTGTATTGGCTTTTTCTTTATTGACACGTAAATGACCAACACGTTGATTAAGAAAAAATGGACCCTCATCTTCAATTATAGTCATCCTTCCAATTAAGTTTTTCTGAGGTGTCACATCGGTCATAGACATTATTAAATCACCTTTTTTCAAAACAAAATCTTTTAGAGGTTGCAGCTGTGATGCATCCCAATAATTACCTTTAGATTCATTTAATTGAAACTGTCCTTCGAGTCCAATTTGAGCCATAGTAATTATTCTTATACCGTGGTCTTCATAACCTATTGCTGAAAAAGCATATCCATTTTGAAAATCATGGATTAAGTCATCTAATCTTATTTCAGTCCACTCCCCAGTAAAACCAGATAAACGTTTACCGCCTTTGTGTGGAGGTGTTAAAAGCTGCTGCATAGCACCTTGTTTAATGGCTTTCTTTTTGGTGATGAGTTTATCCAAATTGGCAATAAGGTCATCTACATCGCTTAAGGCAGTGGCTATGGCTTTTTGTTCGGTTAGAGTTGGAGGGATGGGGACAAATAATTTGTCAAAATCTTGTTTCCCAAAGTTTGGTTGAGCAGCCTCATTTACTAATTTTTTTACTGCCTTTTTTAAATAAAATGAGGTCAGAATTTGATAAAGAAATTCTTTGCTTAACTCTGAGTTTGGTATAAAATTCCCAACTCGATAGTTTTGTAAAAGCGTTTCATTTGTGTTGACAACACAGACTTTACCTAAAGTACCACCAGTTAGTGCCATTAGCACATCACCTTTAGATAACAAGAAATTACTTAATCGTTTTCCCAGTTCTTCTGAAACGAAAGTTAAATTGCTTTCCTTTATTCCTTTACCATCCTCAAGATTGCCAATTTTAACTACTCCGATACCTGTTTTCCTAAAATGCTCATCAAGAAATTGAAAGCCATGTTTTAATGTACACACCTCATTGATAGACTGACACTTCCAATCCTCTGGAATCAATCCCACTTCGGTTTGCTTGTATTTTGTTTTCGTTAACTCCATACCAATCCCATTTTTTCAAGATGAGTACTTACATTTTCTTCTAGGGACTTGGTGCTGGTTGTTAACTCGCCCAAGGTGTTTTCATAACGGTCAGCCAATTCCTTAATTCGTCCTGTTAAGCGTTGAGAAATGGCATCTATTTCACTTTGCATTAAGCTACTCAGTGATGCTATCCACTTATCATCTACCAACAAGGTTCTTACTTCTTGTTCGGTAAGTTTGCCAAACTGCTTAAGCGTTAAATCATCCAACTCTGTTTCTTTTGCTTTTACTTGTTTTTTAAGTGCAGCATCTTCGGTAAAGAGTTTTAATAAGCCATTTGCCATTGCTAAGGCTTCTTTTTCTGCTGGTTCGGTCTTAATTTCTTTAATGTATTGGGTAAGGGTCGTTTTGGTAATGGCTCCTTTATCGTTGGCCGCATCGCTTAACAAACCTTCATCACTAGCATGTTCTTCTTGGGTTGTGGTTATTTCCGCTTGGGTACTTTCTAGTTTAGCATTTAAGTCATTCAACTCGGTTTGTTCCGCAGCTAAATAGGTATCTACCACCAATTGCTTAGGGATGAGGTCACAAGTCCAACCTTTATCTACTTCTTTCCCTTTTTGATTTTTCTCTAGTACACGTTTTGTTTTGGCAATCCAACCATCTTCTACCAATAGATACACATCATCTTTCATGATATCGTTCCAGTAATCCATTAAGTGTTGGTACATGTTGTATTTATCTACCAATGGCTTATCGTTGTATTCGTTCAACAAGGTTTCAGATATTAAATCCGCTAACTTTTTAGGAGCAGTCGTATCGTTAATACCTTGCAGCTCTTGATAAACTTTATCTTTCCATGTAGTGAATACCTTATTCAACTTATCGCTATATCCTGTAAACTGTGGATGGTTGTAAATGGTGTTTTTAATTTCCGTAGCATCTACATTTAACTTAGAATAGCCTTCTCTTAGTTGAGCAAATAAATCTGCTTTAAGGTTAGGATATACTTCCCAGAAGCGATTCAGTCCTTCTATATCCTTATTCGGTAACCCTCCACTTAAATGAGCGTTAAGGTCTTGTATATCTTCTTCCTCTTGCGTGTCAATGTATCTTGGAATGTTGAGGTTGAATTCATTCTTTTCAATTTCTTTAAACGGTACAAAACGAGAAAACTTATCCACTGGTTTCTGGAAGTTGAATACATCCACAATTTTGTGAAGGTCCTGTTCACGTAGACGGTTTTTGTTACCATCTTTAATGTAGCCTTTACTTGCATCAATCATAAAAATACCTTCACGTTCCTCCGCATTTTCTTTATCAATTACAATAATACATGCTGGAATACCTGTACCATAAAACAAGTTGGCTGGTAGTCCAATGATGCCTTTTATCCATTTACGTTCAATGATGTTTTGACGAATTTCAGCTTCTGCATTTCCTCTAAACAAAACACCATGAGGTAGAATAATAGCACCTTTACCAGTGCTCTTTAAAGAAGCTATGATATGCAGTAAAAAAGCATAATCACCATTCTTATCTGGTGGCACACCAAAACCTCTAAAACGGTTGTATTCATCATCTAATGGAACAATACCACTATCCCAGTTCTTTACTGAAAATGGAGGATTCGCCACCACAAAGTCAAAACGTTTCAACTTACCATTCTCTGTAAACTGAGGTGATGATATTGTATTCTTACCAGCAATAGAAGCCTCTGGATAACCATGCAGCCACATATTCATTACCGCCAATCCTTTGGTAGCAACATCCTTTTCTTGACCATATAAAGTCAAACCATTGGGTGCTTCACCAGCAACTTTTAACAACAATGAACCAGAACCACAAGTGGGGTCATAAGCAGTATAAGAAGGCTTGTCAGCCTTATATACATCAATAACTTTAGATAATATTCTAGACACCTCAGCTGGTGTATAAAATTGTCCTTTGCTCTTACCAGACTCGGTGGCAAAGTGACGCATTAAGAATTCGTAAGCATCACCCAGGATATCGTCATCCTCAGCACGGTTGTTTTTGAAGTTCAGTGCTGGATTCTCAAATATGGCAATTAACTTAGATAAGAGTTCTACCTTTTCTTTACCACTACCTAACTTCTCATCATCATTGAAGTCTACAATTTCCAAGGACCCTTCTAATCCATTGGATGAAAACAATGGTCGCAATATTTCTTTGTTGATACGGTCACCAATGTCTGGTTGCCCTTTAAGAGCCACCATATCGTCAAATGAAGCACCAGTTGGTATTTCAATTAAACTCATTGGATTACCAGCATACTTGTCTGATACATACTTCACAAATAACATGGTAAGTACATAATCTTTATACTGGGATGCATCCATACCACCAGTTCCTCTTAACTTATCACAGCTTTCCCAAAGGCTGCTGTATAATTCTGATTTCTTTATTGCCATATTTTAACTATTGTAGGGCTTTTCAGCGAACCAAACTTGTTTGATACTTTTCTCTTCTAAAACCCATTTAATACGATTTGTTTTCTTTTTTTAAGAGATTTTACAAGATATAAAAATATGGGTAAATATGAATATAAAAAAATATATCAAATACCATTAGTAAAAAGGCTATATATACATTTCACAGACTCTATCCAAAAAGGAAAACGACTTTCAAAATCGATATGGGGGTATTGATTTGAAAATGATGGTTGGGATTTTTTGGCGTTTTTTCTAAGTTTAGATTAATTTACCGTAC
>JBELDQ010000083.1:0-9019 GCA_042094215.1 Polaribacter sp.
GCACTTCTTAAGAAGTAACGGCTATCAATTTATTTCTGTAGGCTGTGAGTAGTTTTGACTTTGAAATAAAGCCCGTATAAGTTCCATGGGTAACAACAGGCAAATTCCAAGCACCACTCTCTTTGAACTTCTGCATGACTTTCTCAATAGAATCGTCGTGAAAAATTATGGCAGGAGCACTTTTCATCACTGCAGAAACAGCAACGGTATCGTAAAGCTCTTGATCGAACATAATGGCACGAATATCATCTAACAACACAATTCCTAAAAATTGTGAAGCTTCATCAACTACCGGAAAAATATTACGATTCGACTTTGCAACCGCCTCCTTCAAGAGACTTCCCAAGGTCATTTCGGGACAGACAGCCACGAAGTTCGTCTCTATGATTTTCTCTAGCTGCAGCATCATAAGAACATGTTTGTCTTTGTTATGTGTAATGAGTTCGCCTCTTTTTGCGAGTGCTACGGTATAAATAGAATTGGAAACAAAATACTTTGTAAAGGCATACGAAATAGCTGCTACAAGCATTAACGGCACAAACAAATCATATCCTCCCGTAATTTCAGCAATCAAGAAAATAGCGGTTAAAGGCGCATGCAATACACCCGCCATGAGACCGGTCATACCAATGAGGGTGAAATTTGTTTCGGAGACCTGAAATCCAAATTGATTGATGATCTTGGCCATCACATTTCCCAATACACTCCCCATGAAAAGTGTTGGAATGAAAACACCTCCAACACCACCTGCGGCAAATGTGGTGGTCATGGCAATGGCCTTAAAAACGCCAACCAACACCAAAATGCCAATCAACATCCATACATTGCTAAGGTCTGTAGCAAAAGGAATTCCTTCTACTGCTGAGATGGCATCTCCTCTGAGTAAATTATTGATCAATCCATAGCCCTCTCCGTATAAAGGCGGAATCAAAAACAACATGGTTCCAATGGCCAATGCGGCTACAATCCACTTCTTTAAGGGACTGGTAAAACGCTCAAAAAAACGCGTAATTGCAAAGTACATTTTCGAGAAATAGACAGAAGCTGCTCCGGTAGCAATGCCCAACATCGCATAGAACGCGAGGTCTTTAATTTCGAACGCATCTTGCAATTGAAAATGAAACAACGCGCTTGTTTCAGTAAAAAAATACGAAGTCACAATGGCCGAAACCGAAGCTAATAATAAAGGGACTAGCGACACAAAGGCCAAGTCTAAACTAAATATCTCAACTGCAAAAAGAATGGCTGCCACGGGTGCTTTAAACATAGAAGACATGGCTCCTGCTGAGGCACATCCTATCAAAAGCATTCGTGTTTTTGTATTCATATGAAATATCCGAGAGACATAAGATCCTAACGCAGCTCCTGTGCTTACAGCCGGTCCTTGCAATCCTACAGAACCTCCAAATCCTACGGTAATTGGCGCTGTAATTAACGAAGCATACATTTTATAGTTTTCAATGATACCACTGCGTTTAGAGATGGCATACAAGGTCGTGGAAATGCCGTGGCCTATTTCTTTTTTAATCACATATCTTTTGATTAAAAAGACCAAGAGCAATCCAATTATTGGAAAGATAAAATACAAAGAACTGCTGTATTCTTTAATAATATTTCCTTCGAGTATTGCTTGAAAAAAGTGGGTTAATTTTTTTAAAATTAAGGTAACGACACCGGCTAAAAAACCGACCAAAATACTCAACACATAGACAAACTGGCGTTCGGAAATATGTTTGTATCTCCAAATATGCACTTTGGTTAGTATGTTTTTTAAGCTCGCCATATCTTTTGAATACTACATTTAAATTACGCTCTTATTTGAGAAAGAATGTCTGTACCTAAATACCCATCATCTTTATTAAAATACCACGCACGTTTTTTAGGCATTTTAATTCCGTGAATGATTTCTATGCCTTCTAGCACGATGTACTCTCCATCATTTTTAGCAACATCATGAAAAAACTGATAACGCTCCATGGCATGGGTTCTGGTATTAAAATAAAAAAACCAGGTATCTTTTCCTACTTTTTTATCGTAGGTCACCTGCAACACATAGTACGACTTCCCGTTCATATTTTTAAGGGTTACCTCTTCATGAACAATCGTTCCAGGATCTTTTAGCTTCATTGGCAAACCGTACAGATAGGTATAATAATCTTGATACATCTTCGCACGATCAGCACTCAATTTGTGCTTCTTTTTAAGCGCTTCTGACGGATGCTGATTGCCATTAAAAACTATTTGAACAGTTTCTTTGTCTATTTGATATTCGGTGGTGTTTTCTTGAGAGACTGCTTTTGCAGAAAAACGTTGTGCTGGCAAATCAATAGCGATGCTGGTGACTCTCTTTGGCTTTTTAGGTGTTTGCATCGTTACCTGGAAAGCTCCTTTAAAACGACTCCAATTGCCATTCGGATCGTGGTATTGAATTGCTTTTTCTAGCAATTTCTCCCCTGTTAATTGTTGGCCATAGGAGAGCATTGTGAGCAACAACATTCCTGTAAAAACAAATTTTCTCATCGTTTAAAAGTACTAAAAAATCCTATTCTAAAACTAGAATAGGATTTGTATATTTTGATATATCGCTGAATGCAGTGTAAAACTGAACTACGAGGATATTGCTTTTTAAGAGGGCATGTCTAACTGAATGCTTAATTCTTTTAGCTGTTCTGCATCAATTGGTGCAGGTGCATCAATCATCACATCTCTACCCGAGTTGTTTTTTGGGAATGCGATAAAATCGCGAATGGTTTCTTGTCCGCCTAAAATGGCAACCAGTCTATCCAATCCAAAAGCCAATCCACCGTGTGGTGGTGCTCCATATTCAAAAGCATCCATCAAGAAACCGAATTGCGCTTTTGCTTCCTCTTCGGTAAATCCAAGGTGCTTAAACATGGTTGCTTGCATTTCTTTGTCGTGTATTCTAATAGAACCTCCACCTATTTCATTTCCATTCAATACCAAGTCATAGGCATTTGCTTTGACCTCTCCTGGCTTGCTATCCAACAAGGCCAATTGTCCTGGTTTTGGTGATGTAAATGGGTGGTGCATTGCATGGTAATGTCCGGTTTCTTCGTCGAGTTCCAACAACGGAAAATCAACAACCCATAAGGGTGCAAATACTTTTGGATCTCTCAATCCAAGACGTTCTGCCATTTCCATTCTCAAGGCAGACAACTGTGCTCTTACCTTGGTTGTTTTTCCAGACAAGACACAGATCAAGTCTCCTGCTTTGGCACCCGTTTTGGCTGCCCATGCCGCCAAGTCTTCTTGGTCGTAAAATTTATCTACAGATGATTTAAAGGTACCATCCTCATTGCATTTTACATACACCATACCCAAGGCACCTACTTGCGGTCTGCGCACCCAGTCTATGAGTTTGTCTATTTCTTTTCGAGTGTACGAAGCTCCTCCTGGAACTGCAATTCCAACGACTAATTCTGCCTCGTTAAACACTTTAAATTCTTTGTGCTTTGTTACTTCATTCAGTTCTCCAAACTCCATTCCAAACCTGATGTCTGGCTTGTCATTTCCATACAAACGCATGGCATCGTCAAATGACATTCTTGGAAACTCAGCAACCTCAACACCATTTATTTCTTTCAATAAATGACGGGTCATTCCTTCAAAGATATTCAAGACGTCTTCTTGCTCTACGAAGGCCATTTCACAGTCAATTTGTGTAAATTCTGGCTGTCTGTCTGCACGTAAATCCTCGTCTCTAAAGCATTTTACAATCTGAAAATACTTATCCATTCCACCAACCATTAAGAGCTGCTTAAAGGTTTGTGGCGATTGTGGCAATGCATAAAACTCTCCTGAATTCATTCTACTAGGCACGACAAAATCGCGTGCTCCTTCTGGAGTAGACTTGATTAAATAAGGTGTTTCTACTTCTATAAATTCTTCATTCGACAAGTATTTACGAACCTCCATAGCTACCTTGTGTCGAAACATCAAGCTATTTTTTACTGGATTGCGACGAATGTCTAAATACCTGTATTTCATTCGAATATCCTCTCCTCCATCTGTTTGATCTTCAATGGTAAAAGGAGGTAGTTTTGCTTCGTTTAAAATGTCTAGCTTTGAAACCAACAGCTCGATAGCCCCTGTAGGAATTTTGGGGTTTTTAGAGTCTCTTTCGATCACCGTTCCAGTTACCTGCACCACAAACTCTCTACCTAGCGTCTTTGCCTTTTCAATAATTTCTTTGGGTGTACGTTCTTCATCAAAAATAAGCTGTGTAATTCCGTAGCGATCGCGTAAATCGACCCAAATCATAAATCCTTTATCTCTCGATTTCTGTACCCAACCTGCTAAGGTTACTTCTGTATTGATGTGTGATGCTCTTAACTCACCACAAGAATGGCTTCTATACATTTCTTTTCTTTAAATGAAGTGCAAAATTACACAATTTCAGCTGAAAAACTAGTTTTTATAATGATATCGAATACTCCGTGAAAATCTTTGTAAGTTTGTGGTATGAGCGCAATTAACATTCAAGAAAAATTCAACTTGTTTTCAGACCATTGGTCTCCGAAAAAAGTGGCTGAATTGAACGGACAGCAAATTTTACTTGCAAAGTTAAAAGGGGAATTTGTTTTTCACACACACGATGATGAAGACGAGCTTTTTATGGTTCAAAAAGGATCTTTAAAGATTGAAATGCGAGACAAAACAGTGACGATTAACGAAGGGGAATTTTATATTGTGCCTAGAGGTGTAGCACACAAACCTATTGCCAAAGAAGAAGTTCACGTACTCCTTTTTGAACCTTTAGAAATTAAACATACAGGCAATATTATTGCAGATATTACTGTAGAAACTTACGAAAACATTTAGGATGTCAAAATTATATTTAGTGCCTACGCCCATTGGCAATTTAGAGGACATAACGTTTAGAGCCATTGCAGTTTTAAAAGACGTCGACTTTATTTTAGCAGAAGACACGCGTACAAGTGGAAAACTACTCAAGCATTTTGAGATTGGCACCCAAATGCACAGTCATCATATGCACAATGAACACAAATCTATTGAAGGCATTGTAAAGCGCATTGAAGCGGGAGAAACCTGTGCTGTTATTTCTGATGCAGGAACCCCTGCCATTTCTGATCCTGGTTTTTTATTGACACGAGCCTGCGTAGAAAACAACATTGCTATTGAGTGTTTGCCAGGAGCCACTGCTTTTGTGCCAGCATTGGTAAACTCTGGCTTGCCAAATGACAGGTTTGTCTTTGAAGGTTTTTTGCCTGTTAAAAAAGGAAGACAAACACGACTATTACTACTTGCTCAAGAAACGAGAACGATGATTTTTTATGAATCTCCTCATAAACTAGTGAAAACATTAGGGCATTTTGTAGCCTATTTTGGTGCAGACAGACAGGTATCTGTTTCGAGAGAACTCACCAAGTTATTTGAAGAAACGGTGCGAGGCACTGCCAAAGAAGTAGCTGATTATTACACTAAAAAAGCCCCCAAAGGAGAGCTTGTTGTTGTGGTTGCAGGCGCTCCTGCTAAATAACACAACGCGAGGCATTCTTCAAAGTAGAAACAGCTTACAGTTCTAACTAAAAAAAAGCGCATCGGTTTGATGCGCTTTTTTTATGATTGCTTGAACTGTTTAAGCGTGTTTTCCCTTTTCCCAACCTGTTTTACCGAGGTATTGCTCTGCGGATGCAACGGCTCCGTCTTCTATTGTGGTCCCCATAGAATCGTTCCAACGGTTTAGATATCCAAAAAGAGAGACAACCCCCAACATTTCTACAATTTCTCCTTCATTCCAATGTGCATACAGCTCTTTTTTTATGACATCATCCACTGCATTTGGAACTACAGAAGCTGCCAATGAAAAATCTAAGGCTGCGCGCTCTGCAGCTGAAAATGCAGGATGCGTTTTGTACTCCCAAATATGATCTAATTGGGTTTGCTCTGCTCCATAGCGCTCTGCCGCTCTTATGGCATGTGCTTGGCAATAACGACAACCTGTTGCATTGCTAGACACCCAGGCAATCATTCGTTTCAAGGCCGAAGTAACGCGCCCTTCGTTGGCCATCACGGCTTTGTTTAAATTGATAAAAGCTTTAGAAATGGCAGGTCTGTGCTGCATGGTAAGTACCGAATTGGGGCAAAAGCCGAGTGTTTCATTAAAAAAAGCTGCTAAAGCCTTTGTTTCTTGATCATGATCTGCAGAGAGTGGTGTTACTAATGGCATCTGATTGTGTTTAAATTCGTTCAAATATATCTATTTTCATATATTTAACCTATCACTAGCAAAACTTCTATGCAACTCCGCTTACATACGTACACACTCAAACTAAAACACCCTTTTACCATCTCTAGAGCGTCTAGAACCACACAGGCTTCTTTGATTGTGGAGTTGTCTGATGGAACACACCGCGGTTTTGGAGAGACCACAAGCAACCCATATTACGACACACGTATTGAAGCGATAGAAACCATCATTCGTAAACATGAGGCCTATATCTGTTCTCTATTTGGAGAAAAACCTGAAGTCTTTTGGAAAACACTGTTTCCGCTATTTCAGCACAACGTATTTGCACTGTGTGCTTTGGATGTTGCCTACCATGATTTGTATGCGAAGCGACAGGGTAAAAAATTGTATGACTCTTGGGGATTGAGTATTGAAAACAACCCTAAAACCAATTATACCATTGGCATCGATAGCATTGAGAACATGGTCTTAAAAATGAAAGAAGTTCCCTGGCCTATTTATAAAATTAAGTTAGGAACACCAGAAGACATTGCCATTGTAAGCGAATTGAGAAAGCACAGCAATGCAGTCTTTCGAATTGATGCCAATTGCGGATGGACCTTAACTGAGGCTATTGAAAACGCTCACAAACTAAAAGCACTGGGGGTAGAATTCTTAGAACAGCCTTTGCCCGCTGAGGCTCTTGACGATGCAAAAATACTCTACCGAGCATCTGCGCTTCCCATTATTGCTGATGAGAGCTGTATTGCAGAAGCTGATGTTGAAAAATGTGTGGGTTTATTTCACGGTATCAATGTAAAATTGTCTAAGTGTGGCGGCCTTACCCCTGGAAAAAGGATGTTGGAAAATGCTAAAAAGCTTGGTTTAAAAACGATGGTAGGCTGTATGACAGAATCTACTGTTGGTATTTCTGCCATTGCCCACCTATTGCCTTTATTAGATTTTGTAGACATGGATGGCGCGTTGTTATTAAAAGAAGACATTGCTTCTGGCGTAACGATTCAGGATGGGATTATTTCGTATGCAAAGGGTTCGGGAACAGGAGCTCATTTACTCTAAGACACCTTTTGCTAAAAAACGGCAGCCTCCTTTTCGCTTTGCTTGTTGATAATTTTAATTCATTTAAAGAGCAATGGCTTTAGAAAATAGTAAATTTGTGTCTCGTTGTAGTTGAATTACGAGAAAAAAAATTGAATCACACAAGTAGCTAATGCACTAAAGACAGATCAAAATGGGAATAAATACAGTGACCACACAGTGGAAAAAAAACATGCAATTCGAATCTGACAATCCAAGCGGACATGACTTGACCATGTTGGATGCTTCTGCAGACAATGGCGATGTGAAAGGCTATGGTCCTAAAGCACTGATGCTGTCTTCTTTGGCAGGTTGCTCTGGACTGGATGTAGATTGGTTGTTGGCAAAAATGAGAGCTACTGTAGCTGATTTTAAAATTGTCGTTACCGGAGAACTCACAGAAGAACATCCTAAATTTTATCATAAAGTGCAGGTAGACTACCATTTTTATGGCAGCGATTTAAAGCGAGATAAAATTACCAAAGCAGTACACTTATCTGTAGATACGTATTGTGGCGTCATGGAGATGTTTAGACGTTTTGCAACGGTTACAACAGACATTCATTTTCACGAAAATGAGCACCCCTCATAAAACTTAATTTGAGTATACATTGCGATGCGTTGGACCTTAAAGGACATTCCGGAAAAAGAAAAAATTACTCAACTAGCCAAAGATTTATCTGTAGATGATATCATTGCTAAGATGTTGCTACAACGAGGTATCTCTAGCTTTAGCGAGGCAAAAAAATTCTTTAGACCGTCTTTAGATGATTTGCATGATCCTTTTTTAATGAAGGACATGGAGGTTGCGGTGCAGCGTATTGAAACCGCAATTTTACAGAAAGAGAATATCTTAGTTTTTGGAGATTACGATGTAGATGGCACAACGGCTGTTTCTTTAGTGTCGTCGTATTTAAAAACGTACTACCCCAATGTTGCTACCTACATTCCTGACAGATACGAAGAGGGGTATGGCGTTTCTTACCAAGGGATTGATTTTTCTGAAGACAACAACATCTCCTTGATTATTGCCTTAGACTGCGGAATCAAAGCCATTGACAAGGTTGCCTATGCCAAGGAGAAAAACATTGATTTTATTATTTGTGACCACCACAAACCCGGACCGAAGATTCCGGATGCTGTGGCTGTTCTAAACCCGAAACGAACAGATTGCTCCTATCCTTACGATGAGTTGTGTGGCTGTGGTGTTGGGTTTAAATTGATCCAAGCGCTGGGGTCTAAAAGAGGGCAAAGAACGAGCGATTTAATACCATATTTAGATTTGGTAGCCACTGCAATTGGTGCAGATATTGTGCCCATGACCGGTGAAAATAGGGCGCTTGCTTATTTTGGATTGCAGGTCATCAACAGCCAACCAAGAAATGGGTTTAAAGCCATTATTGAGCAGCTTAAGAAACCTGCTTTAACCATTACAGATGTGGTCTTTACCATTGCTCCAAGAATCAATGCCGCAGGCAGAATGAAGCATGGAAATTATGCGGTGGAGCTGCTCACAGAAATGGATTTTGATACTGCTGTTGGTTTTGCATCTGCCATAGAACAGCACAACGCTGACCGAAAAGAACTCGATAAAAAAATAACAACAGAAGCGTTAGCGCAAATCACCAAAAACGAGGAAACAGCAAACTGTACCACGGTTGTATTTGATGAGACCTGGCATAAAGGGGTGATTGGCATTGTGGCTTCTCG
>JBELDQ010000084.1:0-8927 GCA_042094215.1 Polaribacter sp.
AAAAAAGTAGTAGACGATTTAATTCTTTACACCATAGACAAACTCACTGAATCATAGCAGAACTGAAAAATAGACAGTTACACTTGATACAAATAAAAATTAAACTTCTCGACAACCCATCGATTACTAGCACTAATCGTTTTTGTATATTTGCGTATTGTATATGACACATCTAAAAATTGGAGGAGTACCAGAACATTTTAACTATCCCTGGTATCAAACGCTTAAAAACAAGTCCTACGACCAGCACAATATCAATTTACGTTGGACAGATTTCCATGGAGGAACAGGACAGATGGCTGCTGCATTGAGAAACGGAGATGTAGATATCGCCATTATACTAACTGAGGGAATTATTAAAGATATTGGTGAAGGAAATCCTTCTAAGATTGTACAGACTTTTATAAAAAGCCCACTTATCTGGGGAATTCATGTGGCTCAAAATTCGGATTTTGAAAGTATCAAAGATTTGGAACATGCCACGATAGCGATCAGTAGATTTGGATCTGGCTCACATTTAATGGCGATTGTAAATGCACATAATTTAGGATGGGACATTGACCAATTAAAATTTAAAGTAGTTGGAGATTTACAGGGAGGTATTGATGCTTTAACAGCTAGAGAAGCTGATTACTTTATGTGGGAGCATTTTACAACAAAACCACTCGTAGACAATCATACTTTTCGTAGGCTAGGAAACTGCCCAACACCTTGGCCATGCTTCGTGATCGCCGTAAGAGATGAAATCATAGCAGAGCATGCACGAGAAATTAAACAAGTTTTAGATATCATAAACAGTCAAACTGAACACTTTAAAAAGACGCCTGGCATTGACAAAATACTCGCACATCGATACCAACAAGAACTAGAAGATATTCAACAATGGCTATCCATTACAGAATGGGAAAGTAAATCTCCAATTGAAGCAACACTTATTGACAAGATTCAAGATAAAATGAAAGACTTCGGTATTATAGATACTACAATAAATACTGATAAATTAATCAAAAATATGTACCTTTAACCATCAGTAATTAGAACAAATGAAAAAAACACTATTTATACTCATATGTATGCTAGGACTTCTTAGCAGCAGTGCCTGCCGAAGTACATCTTCTAGTTGTGGCCTAGCACATCAGAAGATCATAAAACAAACACAACAAAACGCTCAAACAACAAGCGTTGTTATAAAAGCAACTGTTAAGTAATTGACTGCCTTAATAAAATTCAAAAAATCCGCTATCACAGTGGATTTTTTTCGTTTTGAATAGCGTCTTAATCTTGACTTAATACCGCCTTCACTTTTTAATAAAGGTTAGATTACCTACATTTCACATCTACTTCACAATTTCAATATAGATTCTCTATAAGTTTGTGACAGATATGTTTAACAAAAACCAACATCACGTGAGGCTTGTTTTCTCAACGAATACGAAACCTTTTAACTTGTAATAATATTCTATGACACAACCTAAACGAAGAATATTGGATCTTGTAGTACTCTCTGATATTCACTTAGGTACTTATGGCTGCCGAGCTAAAGAGTTACATAATTACCTGAAAACGATTCAACCAAAGGTATTAATACTGAACGGCGACATTATTGACATCTGGCAATTCAACAAAAGGTATTTCCCCAACCCTCATTTAAAGGTAATCAAGAAATTCATGCAGTTCATCACATCAGATACAAAAGTGTATTACATCACTGGAAATCACGATGAAATGCTAAGAAAATTCAAAGGGTTTCGTATTGGGAATTTAGAAATTGTAAATAAAGTAGTACTCACGATAGACGGCAAAAAAGCATGGTTTTTTCATGGTGATGTTTTTGATGTGACAATGCAACACTCAAAATGGTTAGCCAAATTAGGAGGTAAAGGTTATGATGTATTAATTTTGATAAACACATTTATGAATTGGATAAGTTCAAAACTAGGTTATGGAAAACTATCACTCTCTAAAAAAATAAAAAATAGCGTAAAAGGCGCTATAAAGTTCATCAATAACTTCGAAAAAATCGCATCAGACATTGCAATAGAAAAAGCATATGACTACGTAGTTTGCGGGCATATACACCAGCCTGTTATAAGACAAATAGAAACCAATAAAGGCAGCACTATCTATCTAAATTCTGGTGATTGGATTGAAAACCTAACAGCGCTAGAATACAACAATAAAACCTGGAAATTATACGAGTATGAGACTGACTACATTGCTCTAGACACGGAGGAGCTACCTGACAATTTAGATCCAGATATCGCGAGGATAGAGCGAAAAAACAAGCTTCTATTTCAAGAATTAATAGAAGAGTTTAACCTTAACAAGCTTTAAATCCTTGGCATACACATGAAAATCTTATATGCAATCCAGGGAACAGGTAATGGGCATGCAAGCAGAGCGCTAGAAATCATCCCTCTGCTTCAACAAAAAGCATCGGTAGACATTCTTATTAGTGGCTGTCAATGCGATCTAGAAATCCCCTTTCCAATCACTTACAAACTCCATGGACTTAGTTTCATTTTTGGTCAAAATGGAGGCATCGACCTATTCAAAACACTAAAAAAAATGAAACTCTTTAAACTATTTAGAGAAATTCAAGAACTACCATTAAAAAAATACGATTTAGTTATTAATGATTTCGAACCTATATCTGCGTGGGCTGCAAAACTGCAAAATGTTCCAATCATTTCCTTAAGTCATCAAAGCGCGGTTTTAGACAATTCATCACCTACCTATAAAAAAAACACCTTAGAACGTTATATTTTAAAGTACTACGCCCCCATAAAAGTTCGTTTTGGATTTCATTTTAAATCGTATAATTCTTCGATATTTACCCCCATCATTAGAAATCAAATTAGGACAAAAAACAGGACTAACAAAGGGCATTACACCGTTTATTTACCCGCATATAGTGACAAAAAGATAGTTAACTTACTCTCTAAATTTCCCGTTGTTAAATGGCATGTTTTCTCAAAAAACAGCGACAAATTTCATTTTAAAAAAAATATTACCATTCAACCCATAAATAACTTTGACTTTGTAAAAAGCATGGCATCCTGTAACGGTGTTCTTTGTGGAGCAGGATTTGAAACTCCAGCAGAAGCTTTATACATGGGCAAAAAATTAATGGTTGTGCCCATGAAAAATCAATACGAACAGCAATGCAATGCAATAGCCTTAAAAGAACTAGGCGTGCCTATCTTGAAAAAACTAAGCATAAAAAGACTAAAAGAAATTGCACACTGGATACAGTCAACTGAAACTGTAAAAGTGAGTTACCCCAATATTACTGAAGAAATTTTAGATGTAATTATTTCCCCATATTATACAACTGAAGGATTAACTACCACTTAATGCGAGACTTCCCTTGAGCTTCTAGAATTGTATCGGTTTTAGAAAAATGTTTATTTCCAAACCAATAGCCTCTGTTAGCACTCAACGGAGAGGGATGCCCTGAAGTTAAAACATGGTGTTTACTTATATCAATTTTTTTCCCTTTTCGCTGCGCAAATCCTCCCCATAAAAGAAAAATAACATTGCTTTTGTTTTTAGAAATCATAGAGATTACAGCATCAGTAAATTGCTCCCAACCCTTTTTTTGATGACTCCCTGCCACACCTTCGCATACAGTCAAGGTCGCGTTTAACAATAAAACACCCTGTTCAGCCCAATGCAATAAATTACCAGACACAGGATATGAGGTGCCCACATCAGTTTGTAGTTCTTTATAAATATTAGCTAGCGAGGGTGGATGTTTTACACCCTCTTGAACAGAGAAACACAATCCATTTGCTTGTCCTTTGCCATGATATGGATCTTGCCCAATAATGACAACACGTATGTCGTCAAAAGAGCAGGCATTAAATGCAGCAAAAATATCTTGTTCTCGAGGATAACAAGATGAAGCACTATAGGACTCTTCTAGAAAGATGAGCAACTCCTCAAAATATGATTTATCCAATTCAGATTGCAAAATATTTTTCCAAGAATCCGATAAGTTTAGCTGCATAGTTTCTTATTTTTGTCAGAAATCAAAGATAGTATTTTGGCAAAAAACATTTCAGAAAAAACAGTACAAGATTTAGAGTTCAATACCATATTAACACATGTATCAGCGTTTTGTATTTCTGAACTTGGAAAAGAAAAAGCAAGTAGCATTTCACCTATAGAGGATCGAGAGGAGCTCTACAAAGAACTCAATTTAGTAAATGAATATCTATCTTCTTTTATAAGTGAAAACAGAGTGCCAAATCATGGTTTCGAAAATATTTCTCAAGAAATATTTACACTAAACATAGAAAATAGCCTTTTGGAGCCATCAGCATTTCAAAAAATTGCTAGCGTTTCAGAAACAGTGAATGAGTTATTAAAATTCTTTAAAAAATTTGATTCCTACTTCCCTAGCATTCAGCTCATAAGTAAAGAAGTTGAATTTACAACGCTTATTATTGATGCTATTTCCAAAATTATTACAAGCTATGGAGAAGTTGCTAACAATGCATCTCCTCTATTGAAAGAAATTAGAAGAGACATTGCAAAAATTCGCGGAAAGATAGGCGAAAGCTTCACCCGAGATTTAAATAGATGTGCTGCTGCAGGGTATTTAGATGACATTCGAGAATCTGTTATCGATAATCATCGTGTATTAGCGGTATTAGCAATGCATAGACGCAAAGTAAAAGGTAGCTTTTTAGGAGCATCTAAATCTGGTAATATTGTATACATCGCTCCAGAAGCTACGCTAAATTACGATCGAGAACTGCAAAATCTTGTCTATGAAGAACAGCAAGAAGTTACCAAAATACTAAAAGAATTAGCAGCCAACCTCCGTCCTTTCGTACCTTTATTACATGTATACATTTCCTATCTGACGCATCTAGATTGTATAGGAGCCAAAGCAAAGTACGCAAGAGAGATACACGCTATTTTACCTGCAATAACAAAAGAAAAGAAAATAAATTTCATCAACGCATACCACCCTATTCTATGGAAAAATAATGCCTTGAAAGGCATTCAAACGATTCCGCAATCAATCGAACTCAATGAAAAGCAGCAAATCATTGTAATTTCTGGTCCTAACGCTGGGGGGAAAAGCATCACCTTAAAAACTATTGGACTATTACAAGTAATGTTGCAAAGCGGCCTATTAATTCCCGTTGATGAACGCAGCGAAACGTATATCTTCGATACCATATTAACAGATATAGGAGACAATCAATCTATAGAAAATCAATTAAGTACCTATAGCTATCGCTTAAAAAACATGCGTTATTTTCTGCGTAAGTGCAACAAAAATACGCTCTTTTTAATCGATGAGTTTGGAACAGGTTCTGATCCTGAATTGGGTGGAGCATTGGCCGAAATATTCTTAGAAGAATTTTATAGTAAAAAGGCCTTTGGGATTATTACCACCCACTATGCCAATTTAAAAGTTTTAGCCAATGAGTTAGAAAATGTTACCAATGCCAATATGCAATTTAACGAACGTACATTAGAGCCCTTATATAAACTCTATATTGGCCAAGCCGGTAGTTCATTTACATTTGAGGTGGCTCAAAAAAACGGAATTCCATTTAGCCTCATCAACAAGGCAAAAAAAAGAGTAGAAACAGAAAAAATAAGACTCGACAAAACAATTTCCAAATTACAAAAAGAAAGAAATCGACTGCAAAAAAACTCTGATAATTTAGAAAAACAAAAAACAAAAGGTCAAGAACATATTGACAGTTTAGTGGAGAAGGAACAAAAAGTACAAGACAAACTTTCTGGCTTCCAAGAACTGTATGATAGCAATCAAAAAATGTTATCGATTGGTAGAAAAGTAAACGAATTGCTTAATCACTACTTACAAACCAACAACAAGAAACAATTAAATACAGAGCTACAAAAGTGGATCGCTACAGAGAAAACAAAATACCTCAAGAAAAATCCGATAAAACCAAAAACAAAAGCAGAAAAGAAAACAGCTAAGGTTGTTGAAAAAAAGAAACAAGAAGTCATAAAGCAAGTAGAACAAGAAGTGCTAAAAAAAGTAGTCGAAGTAAGAAAGGAAAAGAAAATTGAAGCTAAAAAAGTAGCTACTGAAAGGGCAAATTATATTTATAAGGTACATGATAGAGTTCGTTTGATAGACGGAAACGCGGTTGGAACTATTGATAAAATAGAAAAGAAAAATGTTTTTATCAATTACGGCGTATTTACGACGAAGGCGAAAATTGAGCAATTAGAACTTGTAGAGAAAGCGAAGCGCTAAAATATATAGCAGCCGCTATTCTTTTTTTCATGCATTCGCAAACAGACCTTATCTTAATTAAAGCGCTAAAAATCATGTTAAAAAACGCGAAAACAAGTACTTACCTCACCTCTTAAAAAAATACACAGCAATCAAAATACTCGATTTGACGCTGATGCAATACCTCTTATAAAAAACAAAAACACTTCTTTTTAATTCATTAAATATCAGTACTTTTGCACTCGAATTTGAAACACCATACATGAAACGTATTAAAGAATATAAAAAGCTATTTAATGTAGAAGGTCCTATTGATTTAAAGGAATTGAAAACCACCTACAGAGGACTGGTAAAAAAATGGCATCCAGATAAGTTTTTAGAGGAAGAACAAAAAGCAATTGCAGAAATTGAAAGCACAAAAATTATAGATGGATATCATTTCTTAGTAAGCATTGCTCCTGAGACAAAAGCTGCAAATCTAGATGAGTACACAACCACAATTCAAGAATCTCAAGTGGCAGATTGGCATCACAAAAGTATGACTTTAGAAGTTACATTTACTGACGGAAACACCTATGAGTATTTTGGCGTAAATCGTATTCTTTTTGGAAAATTTATCAATGCAAAATCGATAAACAACTTCGGAAAAAGAAAAATATTTAATTCCTTTACCTACAGAAAATCTAAGAAAGCAGCTGTCACCGTTTAAATCTAAATACTTGAAAAAGTAACTTATTCATACAGTATAAGACAAAAAAACAGCACCGTAGTGCTGTTTTTTTTGTGTTTATTCCATGGTTGATTCTCTGAAAAAATTATGCCAAGTCTTTCAACTCTTCATCATAAAAAGCCCCTGCTTTATCCATCAAATCGGCTAATTCAGTTGCAATATCATCTTCTCTCTCACCGGTTAAATCTTCAAACCACTCTACAGAGTCATCTTTTAAGTTGATTAAAAAACGAGGGAATTCTGTATGTAATACAAAAATATCTTCTGGATGATTGCTATTGTCTGCTAATAAAAATTTAGGAAGTTCCATGCTTTTCTCTAATTAATTTGTAGGTTAACTTGTGGAAGCGAATATACAACATTATTGCTGATGCGGTCAATGAAATTAAGAGTCCAATCCATATTCCTTTCTCGGCTAGCGAGGTATGCAATGCTAGGTAATAACATATTGGAAAACCAATAATCCAATAAGCAACAAAAGTAATTAACATAGGTAACTTTACATCTTGTAACCCTCGCAATGCCCCCAATACGACAACTTGTATGCCATCTGACAATTGAAAAAAACCAGAAATAACGATCAAAATTGCAGCGGTTTCTATAACCTGCACATTGTCTATATACATTGTAGGCAGTACATCTTTTGCCAGTATAAATCCAGCAGCAAAAAATAAATCAATCACAATCATCAATAAAATAATTGAAATAGCAATTCGTCTGAGCTCCTTATAATTTTTCAATCCTTTTTGATTTCCAACTCTCACAGTTGCAGTGACTCCAAGTCCCACAGCAATCATAAAGGTCATGGACGATAAGTTAAGTGCAATCTGATTTGCAGCTTGGGTATTGGTGCCTAATGCGCCCGCAATCAAAACACCTGAAGCAAAAATACCTACTTCGAAAAGCATCTGCAATGCTGTAGGATATCCCAAACTATAGACTCTCTTCAAGACACTCTTTTTAATCTCAGAAAATGAAAATGATTTAAAATATGGAGCTAAAAAAGGTTTAGATCTAATGATAACAATAATAAACAGTACCATTGCAAAGCGAGAAAACAAAGTTCCGTATGCGGCACCTTCAATTCCTAATTCTGGAAAAATCCAAATACCATAAATCAACATATAATTAAAAAATACATTGATAACATTAGCTATTAATGCGGCCTTCATTGCATATTTGGTCAATGATAACCCATCACAAAACTGTTTTAAACCTTGAAAGAACATCAAAGGAATCATAGAAAAAGCTACAATTTCAAAATAAGGAATTGCCAAAACAACAACCTCTTCCGGCTGATCCATATGATACAGAAGTGGTTTCATAAAAAGAAGTACGAAAAAAAGAACGAACCCGAGTACCACAGATAACAACATTCCGTGTTGAAAATAACTTCGCCCCTTTTTGATACTCTTTTCACCATCGGCCTCTGCAATTAATGGTGTAATAGCAAAGGTAAAACCAATTCCTAAAGACAATGCAATAAAAATAATACTGTTCGCTAAAGAGACTGCGGCTAAAGGAGCGGCTCCTAATTGACCTACCATGATATTATCTGCCAACCCAACTAATACATGGCCTAACTGTCCTAACATTACAGGATATGCGATGCTTAAGTTCTTTTTAAATTCTGAGCTGTATATAGAGAAATCCACGGGCTATTTTAATCGTAATTATGACGGCAAAGGTATCGATAAAAAATGATTCACATTCATAAAATCTCCAAGCAAATTATTGATAGAATTTATGTATTTTTGGTTTTCAAAAAAACATAAAAATGGCCACAATTACACTTCAAGGAACTCCGGTAAACACCAATGGAACTTTAGTACAAAAAGGAGACATAGCTCCTAATTTTAAATTAGTTGCTACTGATTTAACGACTAAAACATTGGATGATTATATTGGCCAAAAAATCATCTTAAACATTTTCCCAAGTTTAGATACAGGTACCTGTGCGAC
>JBELDQ010000085.1:0-6372 GCA_042094215.1 Polaribacter sp.
TCCGGAAAGTCAACTATAGCCAAATTGTTATCTAAAAAAACCGGTATTCCATTTTTTGATGGAGATGCTTTTCATCCCCAAAAAAATATTGATAAAATGACCCAAGGTGTCCCTTTGAATGATGAAGATAGACAACCTTGGCTCGAAGCATTGAATCTAAAGTTAAATGAATGTAAGAAGGGGAAAGGGGCCATATTAGCTTGTTCTGCTTTAAAAGAAAGCTACAGAGAAATTGTAGGAGCCAATTGTAATGTTATATGGATATTCTTAAGTGGTACTATTGAAATGGTAGAGGAAAGGTTAAACAAGAGAAGTCAACATTTTATGAACACCTCTTTACTACAATCTCAATTTGACTGTTTAGAAGAACCAGTCTACGGAACCAAGATCAGCATTGCAAATACTCCAGAAGCCATTGTACAACAAATTTTAACAACAGAGCAGCATGGATAAAAAAGCGTTTGGAATTATTGGTCTCGGTGTCATGGGTAAAAATTTAGCATTAAATGCATTAGATACAGATATTTCTTTGGCTGTTTACAATCGCATTACTGAAAATGAGGCAGCTTTTGTTTCAAATTTTATACAAGAAAATGCTTCAAAGGATGTGATAGGATGCACAGAATTGAACGATTTTGTAAACGCTTTAGCGACTCCAAGAAAAATATTAATAATGGTGAAATCGGGAGAAGCAGTAGATCAGGTTATTGCTCAATTACTTCCATTTTTATCAAAAAATGATGCTATTATAGATGGAGGGAACTCTCATTTTAAAGATAGCCAAAGAAGACAGAAGTCGTTGAAGAGCCATGGAGTTAATTTTTATGGACTCGGAGTTTCTGGCGGAGAAGCAGGGGCAAGAAAAGGACCTTCCTTGATGCTTGGAGGCACGAAACAAGGACACAGAGAAATAATGCACATATTGGAGCGCATGGCGGCTAAAGATGTTCATGGCAAGCCATGTTGCAGTTATCTTGGACCTGAAGGAGCAGGTCATTTTGTGAAAATGGTGCACAATGGCATTGAATATGCAGACATGCAATTGCTAGCAGAAATGTATGGTTTGTTATCCGAGACCCATAGCTATGAGGAAATTGCTGCCATTTTTGATGACTGGAATAAAGGACATTTAAGCAGTTATTTATTAGAAATAACAGCAAGTATTTTTAAAACTAAAGTACATGGTACATATGTCTTGGATACTATTCTCGACAAGGCAGGCAATAAAGGTACAGGCTCTTGGTCTAGTGCAATATCCTTAGAATTAGGAGTGCCCAGTACTATAAAAACTGCAGCTGTCTTTGCTCGGTATACATCTTCTTTTAAAGCAAAGCGCGTGAAATTGTCAAGACAAGTAAATTGTGTCAAACAAGATCAACATAAAATAGATTTGACTGCTTTAAAACAAGCATATGATTTTGCACGTACCTTAAATTTACAACAAGGATTGCAACTTATTGAACAAGCCTCTACTGAATTTCAGTGGAATTTAAATCTCTCAGAGATTTGTAGAATATGGACCAATGGATGTATTATAAAATCTACAAAGATTGGCAAGTATGCAGAAACATTTAAAAAAGTAACTTGTTTGCTAGAAGATATAGAGATTGTAACTTCTTTAAAGAAGCAAGAACCCTCGGTTCAAAAGATTTTAAGTTATGCTTTACATCATAGAAAACACGTGGCTTGTTTTTATGAATCCTACAATTATTGGATAGCAATGACTACAAAACATGCCACGGCTAACCTAATTCAAGCACAGCGAGACTTTTTTGGAGCTCATACATTTCAACGCACAGATAGACTTGAGTCAGAATCATTTCATTTTAATTGGTCATTGATATGTTAGATTATAATTTACTCATGGCGGTATTCGCTGGTATTTTTGTTTTGTTGGTGTTGATACTGAGATTTAAAATACAAGCATTTATTGCATTATTAATAGCAAGTATTGTGGTGGGTGTTGTTTCTGGGATGCCTCCAAAAGAATTAATTACTACCATACAACAAGGCATGGGTAATACCTTGGGTTTTGTGGCGTTAGTTGTTGGCCTTGGTGCCATGTTTGGCGCAATTTTAGAACATTCGGGAGGTGCAGAAGCTTTAGCTACGCACTTATTATCTAAATTCGGTGAGAAGCGAGCTTCATGGGCTCTTATGCTAGCAGGTTTTTTTATTGCAATCCCTGTATTTTTTGATGTTGCCTTTATTATTCTTGTACCATTGGTTTACTCCTTACAACGGAAAACGAAAAAATCATTATTACTTTATGCTATTCCTCTATTAGCGGGCTTAGCAATTACACATTCATTTATACCCCCAACACCAGGACCTGTTGCTGTAGCCGATATCTTAAAAGCCGATCTTGGATGGGTGATATTGTTTGGATTCATAACAGGCATACCTACTGCAATCATTAGTGGACCTCTTTTTGCAAAATACATTTCGAAAAGAATCCATATTGATGCTCCTAAATTGGTAGACAATTCGAACCAAGAGAAAGTATATCCTGCCGTTGGCTTAATCATTGCAATTATTGGTATTCCAATCCTCTTAATTGTAGCGAATACAATTTTAAACAGTCCATTAATTTCAGATGAATTTATAGGAACTAATACTAAAGAATGGATGGCAATGCTCGGAAATCCATTTGTAGCTTTAATTATAGCCAATCTCATCGCTTGGTATTTGTTAGGAATAAAAAGAGGAGTTGATAAAAAAGAATTGCTCAAAATTTCTACGAAGGCCATGGCACCTGCAGGTATTATCATTTTGTTGACAGGGGCAGGAGGTGTTTTTAAACAAACTCTAATAAATACAGGAACTGGAGATATGTTGGCAAGCTATTTTGCTGAAGCAGGAATAAGCATGCTGTTTTTTGGTTTTTTCATTGCAGCAATTGTAAGAATCTTACAAGGATCAGCTACTGTTGCAATGATAACCGCGGCAGGGATTACTGCACCATTACTCATAACAGGAGCTGTAACAGAGATAGATAAGGCACTCTTAGTTATAGCAATCGCCTCAGGAGCCTCTATCATGTCTCATGTAAATGATAGTGGATTTTGGCTAGTGGGTAACTATTTAAATCTGACAGAAAAAGAAACTTTTAGAAGTTGGACAATGATGACAACTATTTTAGCATTGGTTGGTCTATTGATGGTGCATGTAATTGCGTTATTTGTGTAAAAGCAAAGCATAAAAAATAAAAAAGATATCGATTTTACTGATGATACAATACAGTGTGTTATTTTTGAAACAGTATCGATGTTTAGTATAAACAAGTAACTAAAAGATAAACATAGAAAAATGGCTCAAAACAACAACTTATCACTCAAAGAAAAAATTGGATATGCATTAGGAGATACTGCTGCAAATATAGCATGGAGAACAATAGGTCCGTTTTTACCTATTTTTTATACCGATGTTTTTGGTCTCGGAACTGCAGCTGTTGCAACACTTTTACTCGTTATTAGATTGGGTGATGGAATCACAGATTTAATTATGGGAACTATTGCGGATAGAACCAAAACGAAATGGGGTAAATTTAGACCGTGGTTAATTTGGACAGCCTTGCCTTTTGGTGTGGCCTTGGTACTGCAATTTACAACGCCAAATCTGAGTTTATCGGGTAAACTAATTTGGGCATATGCCACTTCAATTTTTTATACCTTGGCTTATACGGCTAATAATGTTCCCTATTCTGCTCTAATGGGAGTAATGACGTCGAGTGTTGAAGAGCGAACTACGTTATCTTCGTATCGTTTTTTTGGTGCTTATTTTGGGGGTATTATTGCAACTGTTGGTGTTATTTCGTTAGTTGATTTTTTAGGCAATGGAGACAAAAATATAGGATATCAATACACCATGTATGTTTTAGCTTTTATACTTGCTACCTTTTCAATCATTACTTTTTTTACAACAAGAGAGCGTGTTCCTACTACCACTGTAAAAACATTAGGAGTAAAGGATGACTATAAAGATCTTATTACCAACAAGCCTTGGCTACTATTACTTTTTATAGGCTTTGTGTTTGTTACGTATAACATCATCAAACAAAGTTCTGCAATGTATTACTTTACACATTATGTAAATGATGATAATAACTTTTTTGGTAGCTTGTCTAAATGGGGAGGTAAAAATGGACTAGCAGGATTGTACTTACTTTCACTATTGGTAATATCTATGATTTCTACTGTATTTGCACCTTATTTAACAAGAGTATTGGGAAAGGTAAGATTGTTTCATATGAGTATCCTGTTTTCTGCAATAACTGCAGGCGCAATGTATTGGCTCGATGCAAATCAAATAGGTTCCATTTTTGCTCTTGGAATTATTTCTGAGTTTGGAGCAGGGATCATGCCTATTCTTTTCTTTGCTATGTTAGGAGATGCTGCAGATTATTCTGAATATAAAAATGGTAGACGAGCAACTGGTCTTATTTTTTCGGCAGGAACTTTTGCCATGAAATTTGGTGGAGGTGTGGCAGCTGCAATTACGCTAATGGTATTGAATATGTATAATTATGATGGTCAAATACTGGTGAAAACAACAGAAATGTTAGAAGGAATCAAATTAAACATGAGTATTATTCCAGCTGTTTTTGTCTTATTTGGATCAGTAGCTTTATTTTTCTACCCATTACGAACGAAAAAAATGAAGACCATAGAGCTAGCATTGGAGGAAAGAAGAAAGCAAGTAAAGTAATGATGGTCGATAGCAAAATAGAAGTTAGTTCAGTTTTTAAAGAATTTGAAGCAGAATTAAACAATACACTCGATTATTGGGAATCCCATGCATTGGATAATAATAATGCAGGATTTATAGGTCAAATTAATTTTAAAAATGAAAAAAATGAAACAGCCTCTAAAGGACTCATTTTAAATACACGAATTCTTTGGTCCTTTGCTGCAGTGTCTAACCATTTGCAAACAACGCAATATAGAGCTAGTTGTAATAGAGCTTATCATTATTTAGCGCTGTTTTTTAAAGACAAGTCTGACAGAGGTTTGTATTGGGAGTTGGCAAACAATGCAAGACCAGAAAGTATTCAGAAAAACACAGTAGGGCAAGCTTATGCCTTATTGGCTTTATGTGAGTATTTTCTTTTTTCAAAAAAGCCAGAGGTCAAAGATTGGGCACTTTCTCTTTTTGAATATATAGAATTGTTTGGATTTGATGCTCAACATAATTGTTACATAAATGTTCTCAATGAAAAGCAGACAAAAGATGTTGAAGTAAGCAAAGTAACAAAAAGCTTAGGAACGCATTTACATGTGTTAGAAGCTTATACAGCAATGTTGAAATTTTATGATAATGACCGTATAAAAGAAAAAATACGCTTGCTCATCGAGGTACTATTGAATGATTTTATAAATGAAAACAAACATTGTGAAACAGCGATTGATTCTAATGGAAATTCATTGAGTGAAAGGATGTTTTTTGGTTATAATGTTGAAGTCCCTTGGATGTTGGTTGAAGCGGCAGAAGCCATATCTGATCAAGATCTTATCACAAGAACAAAAGAGAATTTAGTGCACATGGTGGATGTGTTTTTACAAGAAGCAATTGATGAAAATGGTGCTGTGAGATACAGCAAGTGCCTTGAATCGAATACAGTAGATACTGATTTGCATTGGTGGACACAAATAGAAGCAATGATAGCGATTCGCTATGCCTATGATTTCACTAAAAATGGAGATTATTTAATGTCATTTCATCGAATATGGGATTTTATAAAAGAACATTTTATGGACAAGGAACACGGTGAATGGTTTGCCAGATTAAAAATGGATACAACTCGGTGTGAGGATGATAAAATAGCCATGTGGAAATCTCCGTATCATATTAGTAGAATGTGTTTAAAAATAATGGCACTTGAATATACCAACCCGGCGCTTTAAATGATGTTTATTCTTACCAGTTTGTCATTTTACTTGTTTTAGTCGTTAGGAACTAAATACATCTAAAAAAAGAGTACATGAAACTGAAGGCTAATGCTAGTTAAATTATTAATCTAAATTTAACAGCAACTTACTCGAAGTTTAAAAACTATTGCAGTATATTAGCCTGCAATTAATTTATAAGTTGATTGCACCATGAACGCTCACAATTCAAAAATTTTAGGAGAAGGATTAACCTACGATGATGTACTTTTAGTACCAGCCTTTTCTGAAGTACTTCCTAGAGAAGTAAATATCCAAACTAAGTTTACAAAAAATATCACAATCAATGTGCCAATCGTTTCTGCAGCGATGGATACGGTTACAGAATCTTCAATGGCAATTGCTATTGCGAGAGAAGGAGGTATTGGTGTACTACATAAAAATATGACCATTGAGCAGCAGGCCAAAGAAGTTCGAAAAGTGAAAC
>JBELDQ010000085.1:6472-8854 GCA_042094215.1 Polaribacter sp.
CTACATAAAAATATGACCATTGAGCAGCAGGCCAAAGAAGTTCGAAAAGTGAAACGTGCTGAGTCTGGTATGATTATCGATCCAATTACACTTCCTATTACCGCAAAAGTTTTGGACGCCAAGGCAAATATGCGCGAACATAGAATTGGTGGGATTCCTGTTGTCGATGACCATGGATTGCTTATTGGAATTGTAACCAACAGAGATTTGCGTTTTGAAAAAGATAACGATAGAGCTATTTCAGAAGTAATGACTTCTGATAATCTTGTGACAGCTGCGGAAGGAACATCATTAGCGCAGGCTGAATTGATTTTACAAGAAAATAAAATTGAGAAACTACCTGTTGTAAATGATCAGAATAAATTGATAGGTTTAATTACATTTAGAGATATTACGAAGGTAACCCAAAAACCTACAGCTAATAAAGATACCTATGGCCGTTTGCGAGTTGCTGCTGCGTTAGGTGTTACAGATGATGTTGTAGAAAGAGCAGATGCATTGGTTAATGCAGGAGTTGATGCTGTTATTATTGACACGGCTCATGGGCATACAAAAGGTGTCGTGAATGCTTTAAAAGCAGTGAAGCTAAAGTTTCCAAACTTAGATGTAGTTGTAGGTAATATTGCGACCGCTGAAGCAGCTCAATTTCTAGTAGATGCTGGAGCCGATGCAGTCAAAGTAGGAATAGGGCCCGGATCTATTTGTACAACAAGAGTTGTTGCAGGAGTTGGTTTTCCTCAATTCTCTGCTGTATTGGAGGTAGCCGCTGCAATTAAGGGCTCTGGAGTACCGGTAATTGCCGATGGTGGTATTCGCTATACGGGAGATATTCCTAAGGCCATAGCTGCTGGAGCAGACGCTGTAATGTTGGGGTCGTTATTGGCAGGAACGAAAGAATCTCCTGGAGAAACAATTATTTACGAAGGAAGAAAGTTCAAATCATACAGAGGAATGGGATCCATCGAAGCCATGAGAAAAGGCTCTAAAGATCGTTATTTTCAGGATGTAGAAGACGATATCAAAAAATTAGTACCAGAAGGAATTGTTGGTCGTGTGCCTTATAAGGGAGACCTATTTGAAAGTATTCACCAATTCGTAGGTGGTCTTAAAGCTGGAATGGGATACTGCGGAGCTAAAGATATTGATACACTTAAAGAAACGGGCAAATTTGTAAGAATTACAGCAAGCGGTATTAACGAAAGTCATCCACATGATGTTGCCATTACCAAAGAAGCACCAAATTATAGTAGAAGATAAAGTTTACAAGTTAGAATATTAAGGACTTATGAATATTTAAAGTTCCATTATTTCCGTGTATTTATAAAAGCGAACTATGATGAATAAAGAGTATGTAGTCTTTAGAAAAGAAAGAGATGTAAGTGCTATTATTTCAGATACCTATAGGTTTCTGAAATTAGAATGGAAACCTTTTTTCGGAACTATTTTAAGAACTGCAATGGTACCAATTTTAATTGCTATTGCTGGTTTGTTTTTTTGTATGAATTCTTTTCCAACGGCTTTAGATGGGTTCGGATCTAATATTTTACATGAAGAAGGAGTTTACGAAGAAGTAAATTTCGGAATTGCATTTATTTCTTTTCTCGCTGTAGCTATTTTTTTTATGATTGTTTACATCGTTATCAATATCACCGCATTGTATTATATTGAATCCTACATTGAAAATAAAGGAATTATTGACTATACGATGATTCAAGAACGTTTGAAGGATAAATTTTGGTCTTTTGCAGGGGTATTTATATTGATGGGATTGATAATTGTATGTAGTGTTCTTCTATGTGTTTTTCCTGTGATCTATACTTCTGTAGTACTAGCTTTGGCCACACCCATATTGGTATTTCGTAAATTAGATGTTTCTGATACGATTGAATTCGCATTTAAGTTTATGAATGGACATTGGTGGGAAACATTCGGAATCATGCTAGTGATAGGTCTTATAACTACAATCATTAGCTATATATGTGCTATGCCAGCCCTTATGTACCGTTTAAATGCGGAGGTAGAAGCTTCAATTATGATAACTATTTTTACAGATCCTGTGTATGTATTGCTAAACGGATTTTCATACATCGTTCAATTTGTTTTGTATGGAGTTACACTAGTCTCTAATGTCTTTTTATATTTCGATATTGAAGAACAAAAGCAGGGGAAGCTTAGATAAAAGAAATCATTTAGCGTGTTAAACTATTTTTAGAATGGTATCTAGCAATTGAGTAGACCTTACAAACAAGAGATGTTTTTCTGTTTTTTTAAATTTGGAATCTACATACGTTTTCATTTTAAATCAAACTTTATATTCAAAAAGTCAATAAAAAAAGCCAACGCAGATACGTTGGCTTTTTTTAGTAGAGGTAAGTGAGATTA
>JBELDQ010000086.1:0-8748 GCA_042094215.1 Polaribacter sp.
ATCAAAAAAAGTTTGTATGCCTTGGGTTTCACTGGCCGATTTTAAAACCGTTCTAGGCGTCATAATATCTCTTACTTCTACCTCTTTAAAATTAAGTAGATTACGGATTACTTTGCTTTCAGATTTTTGAAAAACACCCTCTTTTTCTGCAATATTCGTCATGGCAGAAAAGTCTTCTCTACTCAGTACAGAACCATGTGCAGATTTTCCAAAAAGCGTTGTAAAAAGTTGTAAAAGCCATAGAATCCCCGTCCATTTAAAGAAAAAGATGAACAGACTCAATGTTTTTGTGCTAAACTTCGCCAACTTTTTCCAGTGGGTGGCTCCAATTGTTTTTGGGATAATTTCAGAGACAATTAAAATCAAAAAGGTCATAATTGCAGAGACTATTCCAACCATATTAACTCCGAAAAAATCGAATGTATAGGGCAGTTGTTCTGCTTGTACCCCTACTAAAATTGCTCCAACCGTGTGTGCAATGGTGTTGAGTGTTAAGATGGCAATTAAAGGCTTGTCAACGTCATTTTTTAAGGCTTCTAGTTGAAATGCATACGCTTTGTTTTCCTCTTTTTCTACTTCAATAAAGGTGGCAGTTACGCTGAGTAATACGGCCTCAAGAATAGAGCATAAAAAGGAAAAGAAAATAGATAATGATGCAAATATAAGTAGTAGTGTCATAGCCTGTATTGATTGGTTAAAGATACTAAAAAAAGAAAACCGCAAGGAATCCCTGCGGTTCTTTTTATAAGGTGTTGTTGTATTAGAAGATGTAATTCACTCCTAAACCGAATACTTCTTTAAATTGCACCTTGCTTGTGGCATTGTCATCAACAATCGTATGGAAATTTAAGTTGGTAGACAAGTACTTGTTAATCTGCATCACAAAACTCAATTGGTAATCGATGTCTATATTTTGAGGTTTGTCCAAGTAATTGGCATACATATTTAAAATATGTTCCATTGTAATATTTTCCATTACGGTTGCTTTATAGTTGATAGCCCCATTAAAACCAAATTCATAACGTGTGTTTTTACCTGCGTCAGTTCCATATTGCCCAGAAAACTCATCTGAAACCATGGTGATCTTAGAAGTGATAGGTGCTAAATTTATTTTAAAGTTATCCGATTTTTTCCACAGCATACCAGGACCAAAGCTCAGGTAGCCCGGAGCTAAAAAAGCAGAGGTTTTAACTTTAGGTTCTTGTTGGTAGTCAAATCCATCTGTAAATTGTGTTTTGAAGTTCAAAAAGAACGAATATGACCAATTTTTCTTGGCTTTTTTTCCAATTAACGAGTTGAATTCAAACCTGTCGTCTGTTTTTCTTGTTCCGTTGCCTTTTACATTGTTGAGTCCGTAAGCAAGAATCAACTTATTGTCCCAGGTAAAATTTTCTTTGCTGTAATTGAAATCATAATTGATTCCTAAATTACCAGAAACTGTATTGTCTCCTCCTGCAATCCAATTTGAGAAAGAAGACTGGTTGAGTAAAAAAGAAATGGTTCCTTTTTTCTTCCAGTTAGAATTGGTTTCGCTTGTTTTTTCTTGTGCATTCATTGTGCTGATGCATAGTATTAAAACCCATACAAGATGTATTTTTTTTGTCATAATAGTGTATTTTATAGTTGTGTAATATACTGTTTTTGTTGAAGAAAGGATGTTATTTTCTGTGAAAAGAATACTTCACGCCGAGACCAAATATTTCTCTAAATTGAATTTTACTTGAGGCGTCGTCATTGATAATCGTATGCAATAGGATATCCATTGATAAATACCTGTTTACTGGCAATGAGAATTGTATTTGATAATCGATATCCACATTCTGAGGTTTTTCTAAATAGTTCGCGTACAAGGCAAAAATATGTTGCATGGTCACATCTTCAAATATTTTAAATTTGAAAAAGGCAGATAAGCTAAATCCTAGTGCTATTTTTGTGTTTTTTCCAGATTCCACTCCGTAGGATCCTGAAAATTCATCAGATACGAAAGTGAATCTTGTAGATGCAGGTGCAATGTTAATGGTGGCATTGTCAGATTTTTTCCAAAGCATCCCTGGTCCAAAAGACAAGTAGGCAGGGGCAAAGAAAGTAGATGTTGCTATTCTTGGAGTTTCCTTATAATTATACCCTCTAGAAAATTGTGTTTTTAAGTTTAAAAAGAAGGAAAGAAACCAATCTTTTTGTGTCTTTTTACCGAGCAATGAGTTGTATTCAAAACGGTCACTTGTCTTTCTAAACCCTTGGTCTTTTACATTACTCAAGCCGTACATGCTAATGATTCTGTTGTCCCAGTTCCAGTCGCCGTTGTTATAATTAAAATCATAGTTGATGCCAAAATTACCAGCAATGGTGTTGTCTCCTCCGGCTTTCCAATTAGAAAAAGAAGATTGGTTAAATAGAAAGGTAAACTGTCCATGCACTTTCCATTTCGCTTTTGTGGTAGTGCTGTCTGTTTTCTTTTCTTGAGAAAATGCCAGTGAAGAGAAACAAATAAAACAGATGAAAAGGATGTTTTTCATTAGAAACCTAGAAAAAAATTAGCTGTAAAAATAGGTGGAATTAGAAAATTAAAAAAAATTATTTTTTCTTCTTATACAAAGGAACGGTAGAACATGCCTCTCCATACATTACCGTTTTTGCCACTACTTGTATTTTTTCAATCAATTGTGCGTAGGCTGTTGGCGGAATTGGCTTGTTTGCACACCCTTTAATAATAATAGGTTTCTCCTCAAAATCACTCGTGTCTAGACCATTGATAATGTCTGTATACAGCACGGTTTCTAATAGCTCTAAAGAACCAACAACTGTTTTTTTAGCAAAAGGAGCTAGTTTTGATGTAATTAAGAGATAGGCCCAAGAAGGAATAACAGCATCAGAAGAGCAGCAAAGGGCAACATAACAATGCTCATATTGCTCCCAATTGTGATTGGTAAGATGCTCTCTGAAGTCTTTTTCTTTTAGAATGAGCTCATGAAACAACCATTGTTTAATGTCGAGAATCACGCGTTTTCCTTGGGGATAATAATCTTCAAGATCTACGGTTATTAGCTTGCTATTGGCAACTCTGTTAATAATTTCTTCAGCCATTTCTTCTTCTTTAAAATTTCCCTCTTAATTAAGATGCTTATCTCTAGAGCATACCTAGTTCTAGCTTTGCTTCTTCACTCATCATTTCTTGTGTCCAAGTTGGATCAAATGTAATCTCCACTTCTGCTTTGTTGATTTCTTTTAAAGACATTACTTTATCCTCTACCTCTTTTGGCAGGGTTTCGGCAACAGGGCAGTTCGGAGACGTGAGGGTCATGAGTATTTTAGCATCATTTTCTTCGTTTACAAAAACATCGTAAATTAACCCTAGTTCGTAGATGTCTACAGGGATTTCTGGGTCATAAATGGTTTTGATGACACCAATAATTTTATCGCCTACTTCTTCTAATTCTTTATCTGTCATTTTCGTTTGTTTACTTTTAAACGTGTTTTTATTTCGTTTGTAGTGCTATCGCGTACATTTTTATCTGTTTGAGCATCGAAACCAATCCATTGGCTCTTGTGGGGCTCAAGTGTTCTTTTAATCCAATTTTATCGATAAAATGCGTATCTGCCTCTAAAATATCCTGTGCTTTTTGGTCCGAAAACACACGTAATAATAACGCAACAATTCCTTTGGTTAGTATAGCGTCACTGTCTGCAGTAAAAACCAAGTTGCTATCATTGAGTTCTGAATGAAGCCATACCTTTGATTGACAGCCTTTAATCAGGTTTTCGTCTAGTTTATAACGCTCGTTAATTAGAGGCAACGATTTTCCTAAGTCAATAATATATTCATATCGCTCCATCCAATCATCAAACATCGAAAACTCGTCAATAATTTCTTCTTGTATTTCTTTGATAGTCATTTTTTAAACTTATTTTTGCTCAATCTGAAAGACTGATTTTGTAAAGTGACAAAATTACGATAAAATTGGCAGTTAATATCTATTTAGAGCAAATAGAAATGGCTTGTTTTATTTTTTAGAATTATTGAAATACGAATCTTTCTTTTCGAAAATTAAACTATAGATATGAGTAAATTATTAGCAGTGGGTACGGTCGCTTTTGATGCGATAGAAACCCCGTTTGGAAAAACAGATAAGATATTAGGTGGTTCTGGAACTTTTGTAGGGTTGGCAGCATCACAATTTGGCGTAGATACAGGAGTTGTTTCTGTTGTTGGTGGAGATTTTCCGCAGTCGTATATAGATATGATGCATTCTAAAGGGATCAATACGGATGGCGTTGAAGTTATTAAAGAAGGGAAAACATTTTTTTGGAGTGGGAAGTATCACAATGATATGAACTCGAGAGATACCTTGGTAACTGAGTTAAATGTTTTAGAACATTTTGCACCTGTAGTTCCAGAGAACTTTAAAGATGCTGAAATTGTCATGCTTGGAAACTTACATCCATTGACACAAGCATCGGTTTTAGATCAAATGAAAAACACACCAAAATTAGTGGTGCTAGATACCATGAACTTTTGGATGGATATTGCTTTGAATGACCTTCATGAGGTGATGAAGAGAATTGATGTAATTACCATTAATGATGAAGAAGCACGCCAGTTAAGTGGAGAATATTCATTAGTAAATGCTGCAAAGAAGATTCATGAAATGGGGCCGAAGTATGTGGTAATTAAAAAAGGTGAGCACGGCGCTTTGTTGTTTCATCAAGAGAATATGTTCTATGCACCGGCATTGCCATTGGCAGAAGTTTTTGATCCTACCGGAGCAGGAGATACTTTTGCAGGAGGCTTTTGTGGGTATTTAGCAAAAACAGGAGATGTTTCTTTTGACAATATGAAGAACGCAATTATTTACGGATCCAATCTCGCTTCTTTCTGTGTAGAGAAGTTTGGAACTTCTAGAATGGAGGAACTTACCCAAGACGAAGTGAAAGAGCGCTTAAAAGCGTTTAAGCAACTAACACAATTTGATATTGAAATTTCATAACATACAAATCCGCGCTTTTTGCCGCGGATTTTTTTTTACAATACAACAACACACACTAAACAACATACACTAAAATGAGTGACGCTTTAAAACATGAATGTGGAATCGCAATGGTGCGTTTGCTAAAACCATTACAGTATTACAAAGAGAAATACGGTACCGCGTTTTATGGAATTAACAAAATGTATTTGTTAATGGAGAAACAACACAACCGAGGGCAAGACGGAGCAGGATTCGCAAGTGTAAAATTTAATGTAGCTCCGGGAACAAGATATATTAGTAGAGTTCGTTCGAATAAATCCCAACCAATTCAAGATATTTTTGGACAAATTAACAACCGATTGAATGGTGTGCTAGAGGAACATCCCGAGAAAAAAGATGATGTTGACTGGCAAGAAGAGCACATGCCTTATGTTGGCAACTTATTTCTAGGTCATGTACGTTACGGGACCTTTGGTAAAAATAGTATTGAAAGTGTGCACCCATTTTTGCGTCAGTCGAATTGGAAACATCAAAACTTAATTGTTGCAGGGAATTTTAATATGACCAATTCTAGACAATTATTGGATGAGTTGGTAGATTTAGGACAGCATCCAAAAGAGTTTACAGACACGGTAACAGTGATGGAGAAAATTGGACATTTCCTAGAAGATGAGGTTTCCAATTTGTACCTAGAAGCAAAAGACAATGGCTTTAGTAAAAAAGATGCTTCTCCATTTATTGAGGAGAATTTAGATTTGCAAAAGGTGTTGAAACGGTCAGCAAAAAATTGGGATGGGGGGTATGCTATGGCCGGATTAGTAGGTCATGGAGACGCTTTTGTTTTACGAGACCCTGCGGGTATACGACCAGCATATTACTATCAAGATGATGAAGTGGTTGTGGTAGCTTCTGAAAGGCCTGTTATTCAAACTGTTTTTAATGTTGCAATTGATGATGTTCAAGAATTAGAGCGAGGTCATGCACTGATTATAAAAAAGAGTGGTGCAACTTCTGTGCAACCAGTATTAGATCAGCAACCGTTAAAAGCATGTTCATTTGAGCGCATATACTTCTCAAGAGGGAGTGATGCTGATATTTACAATGAGCGTAAAAATTTAGGGAAGCTCGTGTTTCCTCAGGTTTTAAAATCAATTGATAGCGATATTTCGAATACGGTATTTTCTTTTATTCCAAATACGGCAGAAACCTCTTTCTTTGGAATGACAGAGGCCGCAGAGGATGTATTAAATCAGCAGAAAACCGCAAAAATTCTAGCAGGAGATGGAAAATTATCTGCTGAAACAGTAACAGCAATATTGTCTGAGCGAGCTCGTTTTGAAAAAATAGCCATTAAAGATGTGAAATTACGCACGTTTATTTCAGATGATACCAGTAGAGATGATTTGGTGGCGCATGTGTATGATGTGACGTATGGCGTTGTAAAACCTACAGACAACCTCGTTGTTATTGATGATAGTATTGTGAGAGGAACTACCCTTAAAAAAAGTATCATTAAAATTTTAGATAGGCTACAGCCTAAAAAAATAGTCGTTGTTTCTTCGGCTCCTCAAATCCGTTATCCAGATTGTTACGGAATTGATATGGCTAGAATTGGCGATTTTATAGCTTTTAAGGCGGCTCTAGCCTTATTGAGAGATACGAATCAGTACCACATTGTTGATGAGGTGTATGTGAAGTCTATGGAGCAACGGGGAAATCCAGATAGTGAAATTGTGAATTTTGTCAAAGAAATTTACGCCCCTTTTACAAGAGAAGAAATTTCTAAAAAGATTGCTCAAATCTTAAAGACACCTGAAATTACCTCAGAGGTTGAGGTTATTTATCAATCGGTAGAAAATTTACATGTTGCTTGTCCGAAGAATCTTGGCGACTGGTATTTTACAGGAGATTACCCTACAGATGGTGGTCATAGAGTTGTAAACGATGCGTTCATAAATTTCTATGAAGGGAGCGATAAAAGAGCTTACTAAACAAAAGAGTTTTGTAGCGGAAAGAGGTCTCTTTTAGCTGTATATAACTATAAAAAAAGCACCTCAGATGAGGTGCTTTTTTTGTGTGTTACACGATGAAGCGTACTAGATTAACGTTGCTTATTTAGCAGCAGCATATCTCTTTGCGACTTCATTCCAGTTAATTACATTAAAAAATGCATTGATGTAATCTGGTCTTCTGTTTTGGTAGTTTAAGTAGTATGCATGTTCCCAAACATCCAATCCTAAAATTGGTGTTCCTCCACAAGTAACACCCGGCATTAATGGGTTGTCTTGGTTTGGAGTTGAGCATACTTCAACTTTTCCTCCTTTGTGCACGCACAACCAAGCCCATCCCGAACCAAATTGTGTTGCAGCAGCGTTAGAAAAAGCATCTTTAAAGGCATCTACAGAGCCAAATTGAGCTTCAATTGCACTGTGCAGTTCGCCAGTTAGCTCTCCTTTATCTGCTGGGTTCATTACCGACCAAAACAACGAGTGGTTGTAAAATCCACCACCATTATTTCGAACCGCTTTATTGTCCATGTCCAAGTTTTCTAAAATAGCTTCAATAGATTTTTCTTCCAAATCTGTTCCTGAAATTGCGCCATTTAATTTTGTTGTATATCCATTGTGATGTTTGCCATGGTGAATTTCCATAGTTCTAGCATCAATATTTGGTTCTAACGCATCGTATGCGTATCCTAATTCTGGTAATTCAAAAGCCATAATTATATGTTTTATTGATTAATTATTTTACGGGATCAGCTCATGTCTGATTTTGCCTTGTACAAATTTAACTGAAAATTTATTGACCAACAAAAAGAGTTGGTTTTGATTTTTTATATCGCAATAAAGAAAACTTATGTATTAGTAGTTAGCATCTTCTGGATGTTTCGCCATAAACGACTCGGCTTTGTCAACCATTTTAGAACTTCCGCAGAAAAAAGGGACTCTTTCATGCAGTTCTGTTGGAGCTAAATCCATAATTCTTTGATAGCCATCTGTAGCTTTCCCGCCTGCTTGTTCTGCGATAAATGCCATAGGATTGCATTCGTATAACAAACGCAATTTCCCTTTCGGTCCGATTGTGCTGGTTGGGTACATATAAATGCCTCCCTTTAGCATGTTTCTGTGAAAATCAGAAACCAATGATCCAATGTATCTAGACGTATAAGGTCTGTCTTCTTTTTCTTCTTGACAATATTTTAAATACTCTTTTACCCCTTGAGGAAAATGAACATAATTTCCTTCATTGATCGAATATATTTTTCCTTTTTCTGGATATTGAATATTAGGATGTGACAAATAAAAGGTTCCAATTGCTGGGTTCAAGGTAAACCCATGAACACCATTTCCTGTGGTAAAAACAATCATGGTAGAGGTTCCATACACAACGTATCCTGCAGCAACTTGCTCACTTCCTTTTTGTAAAAAATCTTCTTTGGTTGCAGGTGTTCCTGATGCAGAGACTCTTCTATAAATAGAAAAAATAGTCCCTACCGAAACGTTTACGTCTATGTTTGAAGAACCATCTAAGGGGTCCATTAATAAGACATACTTATTGTCATTTGTCTTGTCTTTTCCTTCAACGATTACAAAGTCGTCTTCTTCTTCACTTGCAATACCACAAACAATTTCTCTGTTGATAATAGTCTGTTTAAATAAATCATTCGCTAGCACATCTAATTTTTGCTGTGCTTCTCCCTGCACATTAATATCACCGGCAGCTCCGGTAATATCTACAAGTCCTGCTTTTCTAATTTCATGATTTACTACTTTTGCAGCCA
>JBELDQ010000087.1:0-7111 GCA_042094215.1 Polaribacter sp.
AGCAAAGTTTTGAAATAAAAGTAAATAACATCATTCAAGAGTTTGTAAATAATATTTTAAAGCATAGCAATGCTTCAAAGGCTCTTGTAAGAATAGCAGCTAAAAACAGAAAATTAGTAATTAGTATTGAAGATGATGGTATTGGTTTTGATATAAAGTTAATTCAGGAAAAGGATGGCCTGGGAATCAATCAAATAGATGCTCGTATTCATATGATGAAAGGAGAGTTTAAAATTGATTCAAGCTCTAACAATGGTACAAGAATAGCGATTGAATTGCCTATTCTAGAGAAATAGGAAGCTATCCACGTGTCCCTAACTCAATAATTTCTAGGTCATATATTCGTTCTTGATCTATAGAAAACCGAAGCATGGTTCTCACTTTATGAAATCCATGATTTCCTGCAGCTCCAGGATTTAAATGCAATAAATTAAGCTTTTTGTCATATTGCACTTTTAGAATATGAGAATGTCCACTGATAAATATTTTTGGGGGATCTTGTGCAATCGCGTCTCTAATTCTTTGGTTGTATTTATTTGGGTAGCCGCCAATATGAGTCATCCAAACGCTTACGCCCTCACTCTTAAATTTAGAATCTAAGGGGAATTCTAAACGTGCAAGCTTGTCATCAATGTTGCCATAGACTGCTTTTAGAGGTTTCAACTTTTTAATGGTGTCTGTTACCTTTAAATTACCAATATCTCCAGCATGCCAGACTTCATCAGCTTGCTTTACGTATTTGATTATTTGTGCATCAATAGTACTATGCGTATCAGAAAGTAACAAAATCTTTTTCATATGCTGTTCAGGTTCAAACCCAATTAATTTATGTAGTTTTGACAAGAACAAAAGTACTAGTTTTTTGAGATATTTTATAGAAATTTCATATCGAGGTAAGAAGTATCACGGATGGCAAACTCAGCCAGATGCCAATTCAGTTCAGGAAGAAATAAATAAAGCGATTAGCGTTGTTTTACAAGAAGAAATTAGTGTTCTTGGAGCAGGTAGAACAGATACAGGTGTGCATGCAGAACAAATGTTTGCTCATTTTGATACCAAACAACAATTGGATGCCAAGTATGTGCATAAGTTTAATTCTGTATTGCCAGAAGATATCGTTATTCATGCATTGAAGAAAGTGCCAGACGATAAACATGCTCGGTTTGATGCGGTGTCGCGAAGTTATCAATATAAAATATGGTTGGGTAGAAATCCTTTCCAGCTAGATGCCACTTGGCAAATGCATTACCAGAAATTAGATATAGCTGCCATGAATGAAGCTGCAAAACTTTTATTAGAGTACGAAAATTTTCAGGCATTCTCTAAAGTGAGAACGGAGGTAAAAACATTTAATTGCGATGTTACTGAGGCTGTTTGGGTGCAAAATGGAGATGAATTGGTATTTCACATAAGCGCAAATCGCTTTTTGAGAAACATGGTTCGTGCAATTGTGGGAACATTGATAGATGTGGGGAAACATAAAATATCAATAGAAAATTTTAGAACTATTATTTTAAGTAAAGACAGATCAAATGCAGGTCTTTCTGTTCCTGCGAAAGGTTTGTACTTAACAAAAATAACCTACTAAACATGAGTAAAAAAGAGTTAGGAAAGGCATTTGATGCAAAAATATTTATGAGGATTTTGAGGTTTGCAAAAAACTACAGAACTCATTTTGTGATTGCTACACTTGCTGTTGTAATTACAGCGCTTTTGGGCGCTTACAGACCCTACTTGTTGAAACAGGCTGTAAATGACTTTACAATTCATAAAAATGAAGCGACCTTACTAGATTACACACTATTAATGTTTGCAGTACTGATAGTAGAAGTAGTGTTGCAGGTATTGTTTATTTATTTTGCAAATTGGATAGGACAACATATCATTAGAGATATGCGATCAAAAATATTTCGCCATATTTTGCAGTTCAAGATGTCATATTTTGATACAACATCTGTAGGTAAATTAGTAACAAGAGTCGTGTCAGACATCGAAACGATAGCGAGTTCTTTTAGTCAAGGACTCTTTATGATTATTAGTGATGTTTTAAAAATGTTGGTGGTTACTGTAGTGATGCTGTGTATTAATTGGAAATTAGCCTTAATCGCTTTGGCGGTATTGCCCATCTTGATTTATGCAACAAAACTATTTCAAATAGCGATTAAAGGAACCTTTCAGGAGGTTCGCACCCAAGTGGCCAATCTAAATGGTTTCGTGCAAGAACGCGTTACGGGAATGAAGATTGTACAGCTCTTTAGTAGAGAGAAAATAGAATATGAAAACTTTATAAAGATCAACGAAAAACATAAAAAAGCGCATGTGAAAGCGGTTTGGTATTATTCTATTTTTTTCCCAATAGCAGAAGTATTATCGTCTATAGCAATTGGTTTGTTAGTTTGGTTTGGAGGTTTACAATCTGTAAATAATAGTAACGTGCAGCCTGGAGATATCATGAGTTTTATAATGATGACTCAGATGTTGTTTAGGCCTTTAAGACAAATTGCAGATAAATTTAACACCCTACAAATGGGAATTGTTTCTGGTGAGCGTGTCTTTGGTGTTTTGGATACCGAAAGTAGCATTGATAAACGAGGAACTGTAATTGCCGAAAAATTAAAAGGTCAAATAGCATTTCGTGATGTTCGATTTAGCTATGTAGAAGGAGAAGAAGTTGTAAAAGGAATTTCGTTTGAGGTAAAACAAGGGCAAACGGTTGCTATTGTTGGAGCTACGGGTGCAGGGAAATCTACAATCATCAACTTAATCAATCGTTTTTATGAAATAGATGCTGGGCAAATATACGTAGATCAAGTACCAGTGAAGGACTATGATTTGAGTTCGTTAAGAAATCAAATAGCAGTTGTGTTGCAAGATGTTTTTTTGTTTTCTGATTCGATTTTAAACAACATCACTTTAAAAAATGACGAAATATCGTTGCAAGATGTTCAAGAAGCAGCGAAGCAAATTGGTATTCATGATTTTATCAGTAGTTTACCCAATGGTTACCATTATAATGTAAAAGAAAGAGGAGCCATGTTGTCTTCGGGGCAAAGACAATTAATCGCGTTTTTAAGAGCATATTTGAGTCGTCCTAGCATCCTAATCCTTGATGAGGCTACCTCTTCGGTAGACTCACATGCAGAACAAATGATTCAGTTTGCTACGGATACCATTACAAAAGGAAGAACTTCAATTGTGATTGCTCACAGGCTCGCTACAATTAAAAAAGCAGATACAATTATTGTAATGGACAAAGGGATTATTGTCGAAGAAGGTGCTCACAAAGAATTGCTTCAAAAACCAGGTGGCTATTATAAAAACTTATACGACAAACAATTTAGCAGCACTGAACCAGTACTTTAGTTCAAGTCGGCTTTTAATTTTTCCTTTAACTCTGAGTAATCTGTATACAATTCAAAGGCCCCATCTTTGATATAGGAGATTTCTCCCGTTTCTTCAGAGACTAACAAACAAAGAGCATCTGTTTTCTCTGTTACGCCAATCGCTGCTTTATGTCTCAAGCCAAAGCGTGCAGGAATCCTTTCATTAGACAAGGGTAATACAACTCTGGTGGCTACAATATAGTTGTCTCTTATAATGGTAGCACCATCATGAAGCGGACTATTTTTATAAAAAATACTTTCTAAAATAGCTTCGTTTAAAAAGGCATTCATAGTATCTCCCGAATTGATTAAGAAGTCTAAGTTATTCGTTCTTTCAAGAACGATGAGTGCACCTGTCTTAGACTGTGATAATTTGATAGAAGAATTAACTAAAGTGTCAACATCATTTTCGGATTCAATTTCAGATTGTAAAAACTTTAATTGTTTTAGAATACTTCGTTTTGAAGAAAAGTTTGTGGTGCCAATCATCAGTAAGAATTTTCTAATCTCTTGCTGAAAAACAATAATCAGTGCAATAACCCCTCCGCTTAGTAAGTAGCCCAGTATACCGCTTAACATTTCCATCTTTAAAGCTTGGGTAATCTTCCAGATTAAAAAAATAAAGGCAATACCAATAAAAATATTAATAGCAACAGTTCCTTTAAGTAATTTATAGATGTAGTACAATAAAACAGCAACTAGGAGAATATCTAGAATATCTAAAATAGAAAAATCGATAAAGTCTAACATTGATTGTTTTTTACTAACCTTGTAAATGTACAGAAAATTTAAGAGAGTTGTCCTACAATTTTTATGGCTTCCATGGCTTCTTTTACATCGTGAACACGAAGTATGTTAGTGCCATTTAATAGAGCAATTGTATGCGCAGATGTGGTAGCGTTTAATGCCTCCTCTGCATTGATGTTAAGAGGTTTGTATAGCATTGATTTTCGGGAAATACCCACCAGTAAAGGATGTTCTAGGTTCTTAAATAAGTCGAGATTTTTTAACAACTCATAATTGTGCTCAAGGGTTTTTCCAAACCCAAAACCAACATCTATGAGTACATCATTTACCTTTAATTGATGTAAACGATGGATTTTTTTTGCGAAAAATGAAATAATTTCTTTCGAAACATCTGTATATGTTGGGTTTTCTTGCATGTCTTGTGGGGTTCCTAACATATGCATAATGATATAAGGAACCTGTAATGTAGCAACCATGTTAAACATGTTTGTATCCATATTACCAGCAGAGATATCGTTGATCATGGCAGCACCCGCATCGATTGTTTTTTTAGCAACCGCACTTCGAAATGTGTCTACTGAAATAATAATTTCAGGAAATTTACGAACAAGTAGTTCAATAACAGGAACAATACGCGCTAGCTCTTCAGCTTCAGAAATATGTGCTGCTCCAGGACGAGAAGAATAGGCTCCAATATCAATAAATGTAGCGCCTTCTGAAAGCATTTTCTCCACTTGGGTTAAGATAGTAGTCTCATTTTTATAGCGCCCTCCATCAAAAAAAGAATCGGGTGTAATATTTAAAATACCCATGACTCTCGGTGTTGAAAAATCAATGAGTGTGCCTTTACAGTTAATCGTCATCATTTGCGCACAACTTTATGTATTACGTGTGATTTTTTTGGCGCTTTATAGCGGTTCATTTGTTGCATTAAACCTTCAACAGAAGTATCAATCAAGACTAAATTTCTGTTCTCTTGTTTTAAATAGCCTTCAGAGACCATCACGTCCAATTGCTTCATAATATAATCAAAAAAGCCGTTTATATTTAATAGGCCAATTGGTTTTTGTTCAATGTGAAGTTGATTTAAGGTGAGTACCTCAAATAATTCATCTAAAGTGCCAAACCCACCCGGCAATGTAATATAGCCATCAGAAATCTGACTCATGCGTACTTTTCGGTCGCTCATGTTTTTGGTGACAATGAGTTCAGAAAGAGCACTATGAACTACTTCTTCTTTCTTTAATAACTCAGGAATAATCCCTGTGACTTTTCCTTTTTTTGAAAGGATCGTATCGGCGAGAATACCCATCATTCCAATTTTACCTCCGCCATAAACTAGTGAAATACTATTTTCAGCAAAATAGTTTCCTAATTCAATCGCTGCTGCTCTATTTATAGGATTAAACCCAATACTTGAACCACAAAAAACAACTACTTTTTTCATACATGAGGATTTCAAAATTTCTTCTGTAAAAATAAATGAAAACCTTTGAAGATTTACTATTTTTGGGAGATAAGTTTTAAATCAAAAAAATGCAAAAGACATCAGAACAATACAATGCAGTAGTCCAAGAATGTAGAAGTTTATTTGTTAAAAAGATGAGTGATTATGGAAGTGCATGGAGAATTTTGCGATTACCTTCTTTAACAGATCAGATCTTTATCAAAGCCCAACGCATCAGACAATTGCAAGAGAATTCTGTGAGAAAGGTAGATGAGGGAGAGAAGTCTGAGTTTATTGGGATTATAAATTATGCAGTTATGGCGCTCATTCAATTGGAACTCGGCGTGGTAGAACATCCAGATTTGTCTACTGAAAAAGCAACTGTTTTGTATGATACACATATCGGCATAACCAAAGAGTTGATGGAGAATAAAAATCATGATTATGGAGAAGCTTGGCGCGATATGCGTATCTCTTCTTTGACAGACCTAATTTTGCAAAAACTACTGCGTGTAAAGCAGATTGAAGATAATAAAGGAAAAACAATTGTATCTGAAGGAATCGATGCGAATTATCAAGACATGATTAATTATGCAGTCTTTGCAATGATTCATATGGACTAAGCGTAAACAATATAAAAAACTTAGAGGGCATTAGTGACGGCCTTAAAAGGCATAAATGTATTTTAGATGCATTGAAATCATAAAAATAAAACAATGAAATTACTAGTACAATTAGCACGCATTCTTGTTGGAGCACTCTTTGTGTTTTCTGGTTTTGTAAAATTAGTAGATCCAATAGGTTCTCAGTTTAAATTTGAAGAATACTTTCACGAGAGTGTGTTAGATATGGAATATCTAATTCCCTATGCATTGGCATTTTCAATTGTGCTTATTATTTCAGAAATAGTACTCGGAATAGCCATTTTGGTAGGCTACAAAACAAGAGCTACAGTGTTTAGTTTGCTTGGAATGATTTTGGTGTTTACTTTTTTAACGTGGTACTCTGCGTATTATAATAAAGTAACCGATTGCGGTTGTTTTGGTGACGCGCTAAAGTTAACACCTTGGCAGTCGTTTTATAAAGACCTTGTGTTGTTTGTGATGATTTTGTTATTGGTGTTTCGCTTGAGTGACATCAAGCCCATTGTCAAAGGAAAGCTCCCAATGATGCTAACATTCTTGTCGTTTATTGCTTCTTTGTATGTGACGTATCACGTGTTGTTGCATTTACCTGTAATTGATTTTAGAGCCTATGCTGTAGGAACTAATATTCAGGAAGGAATGAAATACATTGGAGATAACGATCCTAAAATTCATGACTTTTACTTAGAAGATGCACAAAGCGATTTGGCTCCCCAGATTTTAGAAGAAGAAAAGGTGTTATTAGTGTTGGTCTATGATTTACAAAAAGCAGATACAAATGGCTTTAAGTCAGTTAAGGAGATCACAGAAAAAGCATTAAAAAAAGGCTATGCAGTGTATGGAGCATCGGCTTCTTTTACAGACGAATTAATTTTGGCAAAAGAGAAATA
>JBELDQ010000087.1:7211-8728 GCA_042094215.1 Polaribacter sp.
ACAGAAAATCATACCTTGCTATTGGCAACAGGTTTTTGTGGAGGATTTACCACTTTTTCAACCTTTGCTTATGAAAATCATGTCTTTTTAAAATCAGGAGACTTTATGAGCTTTGCAGGGTATACAATTGCAAGTTTTGTGGTTGGTTTTTGCGCAGTCTTTGCAGGGATGTATATCATTAAATAAATCAAAAATTAGTTTGAGTAACACCTTGAACTACTAAAATAAAAACGAAATGAACGAAGTTGTACAGTATACAAGTGATGAGAATTATGCACTGCTTACCCTGGCTAATGGAAAAGCAAATGCGATATCTCATGAGGTAATTGATGGATTAAATAGCGGACTTGACAGAGCATTGGAGGAAGATCGAGTGGTTATTTTAACTGGGCAGCCTGGAATTTTTTCTGCAGGATTTGATTTAAAAGTCATGACTCAAAGTCCTGAATCCGCAAAAGAATTGGTGATGAAAGGGTCTCAACTGTCTTTAAAAATGTTGTCATTTCCGAAACCAATAATCATCGCTTGCTCAGGTCATGCCATAGCAAAAGGAGGGTTCTTATTACTATCGGCAGATTATAGAATTGGAGTAGTAGGTGATTTTAAGATTGGGTTAAACGAGGTACTTATAGGCATGACGATGCATCATGCTGGTATTGCAATAGCACAAGGTCGTTTGTCTAAAGTATACATGAACAGAAGTGTAAATAATTCAGAAATCTATAATCCAATGGATGCCGAACGCGCAGGGTTTTTAGATAAGGTAGTGCCAGAAAATCTATTGTTACCAACGGCCATTAAAGTGGCAGGACTCTTTTCTAAATTGCATAAAAAAGCACATGCCGAAACAAAGTTGAAAGTTAGAAAGTCAGCTTTAGAAGCTCTGAATACTGCTATTCAATTAGATGCACAGGGAGAGATTGCAATCAATCCTTAAAACCTTACAATAAGGGCTTTCATCTATTCTGCCTGAGAAGATTACTGCTTTTTGTAATCTTTTACGCCTGCTTGTACAGCAATACTTATGTTGTTTTGTTTTGGTGTTAACGGACATGAGAATTCGCTATTGTAAACACAGTACGGATTGTAAGATTTGTTGAAATCTAATGTGATGGTTCCATCAGTGCGTTCGTCGGTAGTTAGCAAATCTAAATAGCGTCCGCCCGCATAAGAACCATTACCACTAGTAGCATCTGTAAAAGGTAAAAAGAGATAGTTCTTAAATCGAGGTTCTCTATCGTAATCTTTGTTTTGATAGAGATCTAATGTTTGCGCTTCACCAGCAATAGTGAACGTTAGAGTTCCATATTTTATATAAAGTGGTTTTCGATCGGTAGTGGTTTGCATCTCAAATAGAACCGGGTCTTTTTCTCTAGTAAGAATAGCAGTGACTTTGTAGGTAGAGTCTATATTATAAAACGCTAAAGCACTAAAATTATCTAAGTCTTTTCCGGTCAGTGGAGAGCTTTCTTTTTGGTGAAATTTTAAATTCTGTTCGTTTTGATAGTCCCTAATTT
>JBELDQ010000088.1:0-2153 GCA_042094215.1 Polaribacter sp.
ATTGCATTTCATTGAAGATTTATTTTCTTTGCATTCCATTTATGAAAATTCAGCGAATTATATATTTATCTTTAGGTAGTAATCAAGGAGACAAGCTTGAGAAGCTGCAAAATGCCATTGACTTGATAGCTCAAAACATTGGTGCTATCTTAAAAATTGGTAGCCTCTACAAAACTCCGGCATTAGGGTTTGATGGTGATGATTTTTTAAATACGTGTATACAAGTTAGCACCTATTTACCGCCTGATTCACTGCTAGAAAGCATCTTGAGCATAGAGCGAGATTTAGGAAGAATTCGCGATAATAAAAGCATGACGTACGCGAACAGACCGATCGATATTGATCTGTTGCTGTTTGATGATGAGATTATATTTTCAAAAAACTTAATTGTTCCGCACCCAAGAATGCTATCACGAAAATTTGTGCTAGTACCCTTAGCAGATATTGCTCCAAACGCAGTGCACCCTGTAGAAAAAAAGCAGATTAATAAATGCTTAGCATCTTGCAACGACAGCTCCGTAATTGAAAAAATTGATACTGTATTAGTGCGTCCTATTCCACTAACAGAGAAATACAACTACATTGCTATTGAAGGAAATATTGGAGCCGGTAAAACAACCTTATCAAACATGATGTCTGATGAGTTCAATGCCAAAGTCGTTTTAGAACGGTTTGCAGACAATCCATTTCTACCGAAATTCTATCAAGACGAAGAACGCTACGCTTTTCCTTTAGAAATGAGTTTTTTAGCGGATAGATATCAGCAACTAACAGATGATTTGGCGCAATACGATCTATTTAAAAATTTTATAGTTTCGGATTACTATATTTTTAAATCATTAATCTTTGCGCAGGTAACCTTACAGAAAGAAGAGTACCTATTGTATCGAAAAATGTTTGATTTAATGTACAAAGAGATCACGAAACCAGATTTGTATGTCTATCTATACCAAAACACTGAAAGACTGATTAAAAACATACAAAAAAGAGGACGTGACTATGAACAAAACATTTCTAGTGACTACTTGAATAAAATTCACAATGGCTATAGCAACTTTATAAAAACACAACAGGATTTAAATACACTCATCATAGATGTTTCTGAATTAGATTTTGTAAACAACCCTGATGACTATGATTTTATTTTAAATAAAATCCAAAATCATTAAGCCCTTTTGTTCTTTCAAAAAAATTCACACCTTTTCATCTACGACAGCATGGTCACTATAGGCATCCAACCTGAATGAAGAAGTTTTCTTAACTGCTGTATTTAAGTATAAAAAAAACTACAATTTTATATGTATAGCATTATAGAGAAATGCACCCTAAGAAAGACTAAAAAACTACCACTACCATACAGTCTGCAGTACTCTGACCTCTCAAAAGAAGTCATAAATGACTGTTCCTAGAAAAAGAGTTCAACTTCAGTGATAACTCTTACTTCTTCAGCTCTAGCTTCTCTGCAAAATAATCACAAAAATCACGCATTGTAGCACTCATTTTTTGGTCGTCAGTTGCGCGCTCAAAAGTATTTGCCATAGATACTAAAGTTTGATGAAAAAACTGTTTCATTTCATCAACAGGCATGTCTTTTGTCCAAAGATCCATTCTTAAGGTATCTTTCTTGTCATTATCCCAAACAGAAATCATCAATGCTTTAGAATTCGCATTCTCCACTCCACCATCTTCTGCAGACCAAAAGATTGTTTCTGGAACTTTGTTTTCATCTAATCCTACATTAAACTTTATCTCAGATGTGTGTTTTACTGCCATTACTTTTTTGGTTTGTATTTTGATTTTTTATAAATTTCTTCCGTTGAAGTATTACTTAGTTCTTGCAAAGATACATCATTATACTTCATATATGAGCGCACTATTTGCCTTCCAATCCATGCGCCCATTCTTCCTGGAGACATGGCGTCTTCTGACCTATAAAATTTAGAGAAAGGCGCAACGTCTAAAAAGCGCTTATTCAATTTTGTATCAGTACTAAACAACAGTTTGTTTTCAATAAAATATTTCCACACCTGTTGTTCGTTTGCAACTGCCCACTCATGTTTTAACTCAGAAAACCCAATTTTACTAGCGTCACTCTTTGTTGGCATATAGCGATCTAGCAAGTATTGTTTCTTTCCTTCTTGTATCATTTTACT
>JBELDQ010000088.1:2253-4253 GCA_042094215.1 Polaribacter sp.
TAAAGAACGACAAAAATACTAAAATAGTTTATCAATGAACACGGAAAGAGTTTCTAATCATATCGTCAATTGGCTAAAAGAATACGCAAATAAGGCAAATATAAAAGGTTTTGTTATTGGAGTTTCTGGCGGAATTGATTCTGCAGTAACTTCTATGCTATGTGCCAAAACAGGCTTGCAAACACTTTGCGTAGAAATGCCAATTCACCAAGCGGAGAGTCAAGTTACTAGAGCACTCGATCACATTGCTTTTTTACAAGACACTTTTGAAAATGTATGTTCAACAAAGGTAGACTTGACCCATACATTTGAAGCCTTTAAAAGTGCAAATCAACCCGAAGCTAGTTCAGATAGACTTAATTTGGCCTTAGCCAATACAAGAGCAAGATTACGAATGAGTTCTTTGTATTATTTAGCGGGAATCCATGGATTTCTAGTAGCGGGAACAGGAAATAAAGTAGAAGATTTCGGTGTAGGGTTTTATACAAAATATGGTGATGGAGGTGTAGATGTTAGTCCAATTGCTGATTTGTTAAAATCAGAGGTTTATGAACTGGCCAACTACCTGGGCGTCATAGATTCAATTCAAAATGCCGCTCCAACAGATGGATTGTTTGGTGATAGCAGAACAGATGAAGATCAAATTGGTGCCTCGTATGATGAATTAGAATGGGCTATGCAAATGCAAGACGCTGGAAAAACGTCTCAAGACTTTATTGACAGAAAGCTCGAAGTATTTAACATATACACACACCTAAATAGGATGAATCAGCATAAAATGAACCCGATTCCTATTTGTAAAATAGAGAACAGCCTAAAGTAATCCTGCTGCCATCATCTTTCTTTTAATAGTGCGATACGATTTCTTTTTTTTCCCAGTAATAATAGAAAAAGGGAGCATGAAGAATAACTGAATTATTTTTAAAATTCTAAGGGTCTTTTTCATTTCATTTTTTTTAGCACTCAAAAATACAAAAAAAAACCTAAAAAAAAACACGTATAACTACGTGAAAAGACTACACAACTCTATTTAATTTTTCAAAAATCATTTGTTTCAATGTGTTGTAGTTCATAATTTCTTCTAGCGCTTCATTATTTACTTTATCATTAGACACTTCACTTAAAAGTTCTTTTATTTTTAGACCTATTAAAGCAACTCTTAGCCTATAGACAACATCGAGTACCGCTTTTGGTAACACTTTAATTGTTTCGGTTACATAAATATCTTTACTTTCCCAATTACTTAAGGGATGCTTAATCTCATCAGACTCCATTAATATATCAGTAACAGCAGCGGAAATTTCACTATTCTTATGATTTGTTAATTTTTCAATTGAGAATTTTTTCTCTTGATTTAACTGCTCTAAAAGCTCATAATAAATGTCTTTAAACAATGTATTTGCGAATTCTATTTCATCTTCTTGAAGATTCAAATAGAGTTCTTGAGACACCAAACTCCTGTAGCTTTCTTTCTCAATAAGAATTCTTCCTTTATCATTCTCTACCTCGACTTCCTGTGTAAAATCTATCTCTTCATTACCATGCAGCAACAATATCTTTATAATTTCTTTTTCAAACAGATCTAACTGATCAATTTTCTGAACGGCCACTTTACCTCCTTTCACAGCTGTCATTGCAGCTTCTTGTTCCATAAAGTATTCGGGAGGAGGCTGATTCGGATCCACATTACTTTGAGTTCTCTTTGGCTTTACCTCTTTATTTAAAAGCTGAGCCAACTCACTAAACAATACACGTTCAGAGATCTCCATAACTCTAGAACACTCCTGCACATAAACTTCTCTTTGAATTCCATCTGGAATTTTAGAAATACTCGTAACAATATCGCGAATCAATCCTGCTTTTTTAACAGGATCGCTTTTTGCTTCTTTCATCAATAAAGAAACCTTAAAATTGATAAAGTCTTGAGCAGAATTTTCTAGATATTCTTTTAATTCAGCATCTGTATGGGATTTTGCAAAACTATCTGGATCTTCTCCTTC
>JBELDQ010000088.1:4353-8707 GCA_042094215.1 Polaribacter sp.
TATAATATTTTACTCTTATGATAAATATCACTTTCTGGAGAATTTAAATATTTTGCCGCCTTTTTATCTGCTGTTAAGATACGCCCTCCAAACCCTAATACTCTTCCGGACATAGAATGAATAGGAAATAGGACTCGTCCCTTAAAGCGATCAAATTGTTTGTTTTCTTTGACGATAGTCAATCCTGTTGATGCTAAATATTTTAGATCATACCCTTTGTTTAAAGCAGCTTTTGTAAAATTATCCCATTCATTTCTACAATACCCAAGATCAAACTTTCTAATAATATCGTCTCTAAATCCTCGCTCTTTAAAATAAGATAATCCAATCGCTTTTCCCTGTTGAGTATTTAGCATTAGATCATGAAAGTAATCAGCAGCAAACTTCGAAACAACAAACATACTTTCGCGCTCATTGAGTTGCTGTTTTTGCTCTTCTGACTGCTGAGTTTCTTCAATCTCAATATTGTATTTTTTCGCTAAATGTCGTATTGCTTCCGGATAGGAATAGTGTTCATGCTCCATTAAAAATGAAATAGCATTACCGCCTTTTCCTGTACTGAAATCTTTCCATATTTGCTTTACTGGAGACACCATAAAAGAGGGAGATTTCTCATCTGTAAAAGGGCTCAAGCCTTTAAAATTGCTCCCCGCTTTTTTTAAGCTCACATACTCTCCTATTACCTCCTCTACCCGAGCAGTTTCAAAAACACGATCTATAGTTTCTTTCGATATCATAAAACAAAAATATAAAAAAAACACCTGATAAAATGAACTATTTTATCAAGTGTTTTTCAATTACAGCAATACAAAACTACTGCACTTTTATGAGTTCCTTTGCTTACGAGGCAACACTCATTTTTTTCAATGCTGTCTTTGTCAATTTCTGTTCAGCATATTCTTTTGTAACGATCAATTCTTTTTCCTCAGAACTTGGCAACTCGAACATTGCATCCGTGAAAATTGCTTCACACAAGGAACGCAATCCACGAGCTCCTAACTTATATTCTACCGCTTTAGAAACAATATAGTTCAACGCTTCTTCTTTGATCTCAAAAGCAATATCATCCATACCAAACAACTTCTTATATTGTTTCATAATAGAATTTTTTGGCTCCGTTAAAATAGCTCTCAAGGTTTCTGCATCTAGTGGATTCATGTAACTCAATACTGGTAAACGTCCAATAATTTCAGGAATCAAACCAAAAGATTTCAAATCTGAAGGAATGATGTATTGAAGCAAGTTATCTTCATCTATTTTATCTTCTGCAACAGAAGCAGAATACCCAACAGCTTGCATATTTAAACGCTTGCTAATAATTCTATCTATTCCAGAGAATGCTCCCCCTGCGATGAATAAAATATCTTTTGTGTTTACCTCTATAAATTTTTGATCGGGATGTTTTCTACCTCCTTTAGGGGCTACATTTACAACAGAACCTTCTAGCAACTTTAGCAATGCTTGCTGAACACCTTCACCAGAAACATCTCGAGTAATTGAGGGATTATCTCCTTTGCGGGCAATCTTATCAATCTCATCAATAAAAACGATTCCTCGTTCTGCCTTAGCAACGTCGTAATCTGCGGCCTGCAATAATCTGCTAAGAATACTTTCTACATCCTCACCTACATAACCCGCCTGAGTTAAAACAGTTGCATCAACAATTGAAAAAGGAACGTTTAACATTTTGGCAATGGTTCGCGCCACTAATGTTTTACCAGTACCTGTCTCTCCTACCAATACAATGTTACTCTTTTCGATTTCTATCTCGTCTTCATTTGACTTTGTTTGCAATAATCTTTTGTAATGATTGTACACCGCAACCGCCATGGATTTCTTTGTTTCAAGCTGTCCAATGATATATTGATCTAAAAACTCTTTAATTTCTAAAGGTTTTTTCAACATCACATCTTTAGACAAGCCTGCAGCTTGTTTTTCAGTAACCTCTTCCTCTAGAATTCCGCTGGCTTGTTCGATACATTTATCGCAAATATGCGCATCAATTCCCGCAATCAATAGATTCGTTTCGGCTTTTTGACGTCCACAAAACGAACATTCTAAATTTTCTTCTTTCGACATGATTCTTTTCTTTAATACTATTTGTCATTGCAAGGAGAAACACAAAGCTACATTCTCACTAGTAGAGACGACTTCATTTCACTCACAATTCGGTAAAATTATTTTCTTGTTAAGATTTCGTCAATCATACCATATGCTTTTGCTTCAGAAGCTTTCATCCAATAATCTCTATCAGAGTCTTCGTGAACTTTTTCTACTGTTTGACCAGAGTGATTTGCTATGATTTCGTAAAGCTCTCCTTTTAATTTTAAAATTTCTCTGGTTGTAATCTCTATATCAGATGCCTGACCTTGCGCACCACCTAAAGGTTGGTGAATCATGATTCTAGAATGCGGCAATGCAGAGCGTTTTCCTTTTTCTCCTGCGCACATCAACACAGCTCCCATAGATGCAGCCATTCCTGTGCAAATGGTAGCAACGTCTGGTTTTATAAATTGCATCGTATCATAAATCCCCAATCCTGCATACACACCTCCTCCTGGAGAATTGATGTAAATCGAAATATCCTTAGAAGCATCTACACTTTCTAAAAATAGCAACTGAGCTTGAATTACATTCGCTACCTGATCATTAATTCCAGTTCCTAAAAAGATTATCCTATCCATCATTAATCGAGAAAAAACATCCATCTGTGTGATATTCATTTGGCGTTCTTCCATAATGTATGGTGTTAAACTACTCGTAATTTTTCCAAAATAGGTACTGTTTATACCATGATGTTTTGTTGCGTATTTTTCGAACTCTTTTCCGTAATTCATTAGTATCTATTTTTTATGTTTGAATTGTAAATATAATAACTATTAAGTTAATATATTGTTACAGTTTTAAGCTAAAAAAACTCCTTTAACATCTAAAGGAGTTTTCATCTATTCTATATACTTCGACAAGAGTAAACTCTCGCTACCTTATTTGTACACTTCTTTAATAAACCCTTCGTACGAAACTTCTTTGGTTTTAAATGTGATATTTTCTTTATAAAACGTTAGTAATTTATGTGAAACTAACTGCTCTTGCAAACGTTTTGCTTCATCTTGATTTGCTAAAATTCTACCAGCAATATCATCCAACTCTTTTTCTTCTGGATTCATATTTCCAAATTGAGCCATTTGCGTTCGAATAAACCCTTTTGCATAGTCTACAAGCTCAGCATAATCTAACTTAATGTCATTATCCTTCATAATCTTTCCTTCGATTAATTGATAACGCAATCCTTTTTCAGATTTTGCATATTCTGCTGCTGCTTCTTCAGCTGTCATTTGCTTTTCACCTGCTGTAGCTAACCATTTTTGCAAGAACTCAGATGGCAACTCAAACTTGGTGTTCTCCACCAAGTATTCAGTTACAGCATTTAACAACTGCTGATCTCCTTGTGTTAAAAATTGCTTTTCAGCATCTTCTTTAATTTTATCTTTCAATTCAGTTACTGTCGAAACGCTACCATCTGTAAACAGCTTATCAAATAACTCCTTGTCCAATTCTGCTAATTCAGTTTCGGTAATTTCTTCAATTGTTAAAGACACGGCAACATCCAATCCTTGAACCGCTTCATTAGAAAGACCCAATGCTCCTTCTAGCTTATGATCATCAGAAAACAATCCTTTTGTTTTCAACTCAATAACATCTCCAACTTTTGCACCCACAAATTTTTTCAAGTTCACCTTTCCTTTAACATCAGCCAACGTAATTGTTGCCTTTTTATTAATTTCTTCCGCTTCATTTACAAAAGTACCGGTAACATTAGAAGTTTCTGCAACAACATCAACAGCATTCATTTTACCATATCGAGATTGCAAGTTTGCTACTTCTTTTTCAATTAAAGCATCATCTGCAACAATGTTGTATTGTGTAATTTTTTTCTTTGCAGATAAATCTACTGTGAATTCTGGAGCCAATCCTAATTCAAACTCAAAAGAAAAAGTTTCTGTATCCCAAGAAAAATCATCTTGTACTCTAGGCAAAGGATTCCCTAAAATATCTAACTTTTCTTCTGTTAAAAATTTATTTAAAGATTCTTGTAGTAATTTGTTTACCTCATCAATCATTACAGATTTACCGTATTGCTTCTTCACCATTCCCATTGGCACGTGCCCTTTTCTAAAGCCTGGTATGTCTGCTTTCTTGCGGTAATCTTGTAAAACTTCTGTTACTTTTGCTTGATAGTCTTCTGCAACGATATCAACTTTTACAACTGCATTTAATGCATCTACATTTTCTTTTGTAATATTCATGGTTTCAATTATCTTAAAAAATTGGGTGCAAAATTAGTGATTTTTAC
>JBELDQ010000089.1:0-8707 GCA_042094215.1 Polaribacter sp.
AGTGATGGTTTTTTTAGAACAGGTTTGAGCTTAACCAAAAGTATTAGTCTTGCAGGAAGCAATGAGTCTATGACCTATCGTTTCTCAGCTTCTGACTTGTCGCAAGATGGAGTTGTTCCAAATGAAAACTATAAAAGGAGAACATTTAATCTAGGTGCTACACTAAAGGCAAATGATAAGTTGTCTTTTGAGACTGCTATGAACTACACAAGATCTGATTATAGTAGAATTCAGCAAGGATCTAATACATCTGGTCTATTGCTAGGAATGCTGAGAACTCCTGCGACATTTGATAACTCAAATGGTTTGGGTACAGCAGCTAGAAGTGACGCCTCAGCGTATGAGTTTGCTAATCGTAGTCAGAGAAATTATAGAGGTGGTGGAGGTTACGATAACCCATATTGGATTATCAACAATGCACCTGGAGTAGAAGAGGTACACCGATTTTTTGGTAATTTTAAAACAAATTATACTCTAAATAATTGGGTGAATATCGGATTGAATGTCGGAGTTGATATGACCTCTGATAAGCGTAAGCAATCTTTTGAGGTTGGTTCAAGAACCAATGCAACAGGTAGGGTTATCCTAGATGATTTCCTCACCAGACAATCTGATGTGAATTTATTTGTAACTGGAGATGGAGATCTTTCTGAAGACTTCTCATTCAACTACTTGGTTGGAGCAAACTTCTTTAGTTTTGTTAGAGATCGATTAAATACAGCAGGTGTCGGTTTGACATTCCCAGGGTTTATGGATATATCGAACGCAGCCACCATTACGAGTATCGAAGATAAGACAAGATATAAAACAATGGGAGTTTTTCTGAATACGCAAGTAGGATGGAAAGACATGGCGTATTTGAATGTTTCTGTTCGACAAGATTATGATTCAAGATTGCGTGTTCCTGGAGAGGACTTTGATGCAAGTAGTATAAGTTTCTTATATCCATCTATATCGGGATCTTTTGTCTTTACTGAAGTATTGCCAGAAAGTGATGTCTTTACTTTTGGTAAAGTAAGAGCTTCTTGGGCCCAGGTTGGTTCACCTCCACCATTTGCATACCTTACATCAACAACCTATGAGATTGGTGATGTCGGAGGAGGATGGGGAAATGGTATTAGCTTTCCTGTTGATGGTGTAACATCGTTTGAGCAAAATAATTTAGCAGGAAATCCAGGGATTAAGCCAGAGATTACAACGACCAAAGAATATGGAGTTGATTTAAGATTTTGGGGAAATAGGCTAACGGTAGATGCAGCGTATTTCCAAAATGAGATTGATGGAGCAATTTTAAATGCGTCTTTACCGTCGTCAACTGGATTTACCTCTAAATGGGTGAATGCAGGAGTTATGACTGGTGATGGTTGGGAAATATCTGTTGGGGCTAAACCAATTGTTTCTGACGATTTTAACTGGAGTACTCAAGTGAACTGGAGTAAAAGTGAAACCATAGTAGAATCACTTGCACCAGGTATTCAAAGATTATTTTTGGCAGGTTTTGCTACTGCAGGTACCTACTTAGTAGAGGGGCTTCCTTATGGGGCAATCGTAGGGGGAGCTTATTTAAGAGAAGAAGCAGGTTCAGCAACAGATACGAGTTTATCGATTCCTGGAGGTGCAGTGGTAATCAATCCAGCGACTGGATATCAAGATATTGATACCAAACAACGTGTGATTGGTGATCCTAATCCAGATTTTATTCTAGGATGGAACAATTCATTTACGTACAAAAACTTTTCATTAAATTTCCTTTTCGACTGGAAAGAAGGCGGAGATGTTTGGAATGGAACTGCTTGGGCGCTCTCTTATTTTGGAAGATCTCAATTGACAGCAGATACAAGAGCAGAAGCTCCAACAGTGATAGAAGGAGTGTTGCCAAATGGTCAACCTAATAACATACCTGTTGTGAGAGACAGAAGCTATTGGACTTCTAATGTTGGTGGTTTTGGAGCTGTAGGAGAGCAATTCGTAGACGATGGCGGATGGATGAGATTGAGAGAATTATCGCTTTCTTATAAACTGCCTGAAAAGGCTTTAAAGAACATGCCTTTTAAAAGTATGTATATGACATTTACAGGTAGAAACTTGTGGATTGATACAGACTACAATGGTGTAGATCCAGAAACTAGTTTAACGGGTAATGGTAATGGACAAGGTTTTGATTATTTTAATAATCCAGGAACCAAATCATATATGTTTAAAGTAGGGTTTAACTTTTAATTAGAAAAAAATATGAAATTTAAAAATATAAATTTAAGAAAGTTAGTAGTCCTTGCAATAACAGGGACGTTGTTAATGTCGTGTGAAAGTTTTTTCAACGATGACAATGCAGATCCAAATGCCCCTTTTGATGTGCCTATTTCGGCAGCATTGCCTTCGATAGAGTTGACCATTGTAGATTCTAAAGGAGGGTTGTTTTCAAATTTTAACAACATGTTTGTGCAGCAGGTAGAGGGTGTTTCAAGGCAATGGGAGTCTTTTAATAGTTATGATATCCAGCCTGTTAGAACGAACCAGACATGGACACAACTCTACGAAAATGTTTTTGTTGAATTGAGAGAGGTTTCTCGAAAAGCATCAGAAGAAGGATACAATCATTATTTAGGGATAGCAAAAACATTAGAAGCCTACACGCTAATGATGGCGACTGATGTTTTAGGAGATATGCCATATACTGAAGCAGGCTTAGGGGATGCTAATAACAACCCTGCGTATGATGACCAAGCTACGGTGTTGTATCCAGCTATAAAAACATTGTTAACCGAGGCATTGGGTCTATTTAATTCAGGTTCTGGAGGAATAGCTCCAGGGTCAGATGATGTATTATATAGTGGGAATATTACTAAATGGAAGTTGGCTGTACATGCAACACTTGCAAGATATTATTTGCACATTGGTGACAATGCCAATGCGTTAACACATGCGAAATCAGGGTTCTCTTCAAGATCTGATAATTGGGGGTATGACTATCCTGGTGCAGGTAATGATGCCCCGTGGTATGGATTTAACGATGTAAGACAAGGGGATATCGAATTTCATCCAACGATGAAAGGAATCATGACAGGTTTAAATGATACAGATAGATTGGCTGTATTGGATCAAACATTTGATGCAAGTCACCCTTATTTGAAAGCAAATCAAAGAGAGGATTTGATTACTTACAGAGAATTGCAGTTTATTATTGCTGAAACGTCTACCAACGCTGCAGAAAAGCATACAGCATATCTCAATGGAATTATGGCTTCTTTTGAAGAGCTAGGTTTGGGAGCTACAGAATATGATGCATATGTGGCTCAAGCTTCAGTAGATCCTGGAGCAGGTAACCTTACCATGGAAGATGTTATGACGCAAAAGTATCTTGGCTTGTTTGTGCAGCCAGAAGTTTTTACTGATTGGAGAAGAACCGGGATTCCAAGTTTGACACCTGTGTCTGGATCTACAGTGCCAAGAAGATGGTTTTATCCAGAGAATGAATATTTGTTCAATTCGAATGCACCCGCAAGAGATGCAGATTTAATGTTTAAAAAAGTTGATTGGGATAACTAATTGATTTTAAATAAATAGCTTATAAAAATACCTTAATTCACGTTAAGGTATTTTTTTTGTTATCATATGTTTATCGTTCAACTCACCAGAGTAAGTCATGCGGAGTAGTTCAATTCTATACGTTAAAGAGACCTTTAACGGTATTGCATTCTACTCGTGAAGTGATGACTATTATTTGAGAAGTAATGTAAACAATACTTCTAAAGACTTGGTAAGAGGGATACGTGCCGTATCACTTACAAACTAGTTGCTGAATAATACAAGAGTAATCCCCAGCCAATGGCTAAGAGCAAACCGCCTAAAGGGGTAATTGGTCCTAGAAAACGCATTTTTTTCCCTTTAGCAGAAGAGAGTACCAATCCGTAAATAGAAAACGAAAAAAGAAGTATTCCGCTTATGAAGCTATAGATAATGTAGGTTTCTATTGCTTCGGTAAATTTGAACTGAAAACCAAGGAGTACTAATACGATAGCATGGTACATTTGGTATTTTACACCAGTCTCAAAACTTTTTAATTGCTCCTCGTTTAGTATTTTTTTTAGTGCATGTGCTCCAAAGGCTCCTAAGATAATTGCCAGCATTCCAAATGCTGCAGCAACCATTAATGTAAATTGTGTCATCGATTAATGTTAAAATGAAAATCCAAGAGAAAATGCAATTCGTGCATATTCATCTCCTTTAAAAATACTCAAGTTGGCAGAAATCATGTCTACCGCGTTTAAGAAAATTCCGCCACCAAAAGAAGAATTCCAATGGTTTTCAGTATCGTTGGCTAGCCAAACTCTTCCGTAATCATAACCACCATAGATTCCAATATATAAAGGTACTAGACTTGTTTTTAGGCTGCGAAGGTTCAGGCGAATATCTGTGCTTTGATAAAAAGAATTCTTCCCTGTAAAGCGTTGATTTCGATAGCCTCGAAGCCCATCATGCGCGCCTAAAGTAGCTCCTTGGTAAAATTCAAAACCATCTCCGAAGTTGAGATGACTTTTTAATTTAGTAGCAAGTACCAATTGTCCGTTTGGAATTAATTTGTAATTGAAACTTATTGCAGGTATGAGATAGCTAAAATTAGCCTTGCTCTTGGTGTTTGATTTGTATCCAATACTAAGATCTGCTTTGATACCTAATGTAGGGAATGCTTTGTTGTCTTGGTGTTCGAAATTATAGTGTGCTTCTGCGCCTAAGAAAGTATTTTTTTTGTCCAAGTTGGTTGTGCTAATATAGCGGCCTTGTGTAGGTTCTACTTCTATAGACTCGAAGCTTGAACCAATGCGAAAATTACCTCCCAGTTGACCCCTCCAAACTACATATGGACGAATGGCATTTTTACGAAGTTTGACTCTGTTGTAATTTTGACTGTAGTTTTCTTCGTCTAAAAAATGAAGATTCGTTGATTGGTTTCCAAACCCAAAAAAGTTAATGTTGTAATTAGGGCTGGTAAATTCTGCTTCTACACCAAAATTCCAGTTGCCGACCATTTGGGCAAATTCACCTGTTAATTTAATTTCAAAGCCATCCGTTGCAAAGTAATATGAACCTTCTATACTGTATTGAGATGTAAAAGGATTTCTGTCAAATCCGAAGTTGGTAAATACGCCTTGCATTCCAAGCTTTAACCCGTCATCGGGATTGATACCAAAAGTAGGGAGGATTTTTGTTGTGTTGTACTTCAGTTTTTTATAATCGTACACATTTCTATCATAAGAATCCGATAGCTTTTTCCGTCCTTTTTTGGTTAAAAATGTATTCTTTTTCGTTTTGTAATCGTACATTTTTACGCGTTGTCCATGTAAGATATTGTAGACGTCATTGTTTTGTCCACCAACGATTCTAACAACACTCCCTGCAGTATGGCCTCCAAAGACTTTAAAAGTATCTGCGTCATCTAAACCATAGATCCAAATTTCTTTGGTGTGTTTTGAATCGTAATTTTTTTGATGAAAAATGGCTTCTTTTTTTCCTTTTTTAATGCGATATCCAGTAACTTTCGTAATGCCGTTTGTACGCCTTTCTATTTCGAAATAATCATCTTTGTCCGTTCCCGTAATAACAGCAAACTTAGCAATGTACTTGTGATATGCGTTTGATATTTTTGACAAATTTCGAATTCTTCCTTTTAATTTTCTTTTGATACTTGTCACGATTTCTTGAGTTGTTTCTGCAGGAAAATATGCAAGTGCCTCATCAATGACCCCTGGAGTAAGTTGTTTTTGAATATAGGCAACCTCCGTGTCCCATGCAGTTTTAGTTGACTCAGTAATGATGGCCATGTCTAAAGGGTAGGGTTCTAGGTTGAACCATTTGGCATTTCCCATTTCTTCCTCATACGATTGCATGAGGCGCAACTCAGGAACTGCCTTGGTAACCAGGTTTAACAAAGCGCCATCTGCCATGATAGAAAATACTTGATCTCTATCTCTGGGAAATGGTTTATAGATAGTATGGTTTTTTTCTTTAAAAGCAGCCCACCTCCATTGATCCTCGTGTCGATCCCAATCACCTAGAAGCATATCAAATAAACGTGCTCTGATATAGGCACTTTCATCAATGCTTGCCTTCTCATTTTTGCGAATTTTAGCAAGTACATCGGTTGTGCTTATCACCTTGTTGGAATAGCCAAAATTAGCTTTATCTCCATGGCCAGAGGCAGCCCTTTCCTCTATCATGTACAATTCATCACCAAAATCATCATTAAAAGCGCCTAGGGTTTTTTGTTTCGGAACGTAAAATAATGAAGGCTTGGTGTGCAATACATCAATGGCCTTTGCTAATGTAGCCACCGTAAATGGAGCGTATGGGTGTGAACCTGTAAATGCATCTAGTAAGAGCGCTTCTGAGTAGGTGCCATCAAATTGCCCTTCAATGTATTGTGTTTTAAAGGCTACTGCTTGTAAATATTGAAGTGCGTTTTTTCGCAATGCACGCATCACATATTCTCTCCCGTCTTTGTCTTCCAATCGCAACGATTTTGATTGATGTCCTCCCCCTTTTCTCACAGGTGTTAATCCTCCAAACAGCGTGTCTAATTGCACGTTGCGTGCACGTACTTTTTTGCTGTACATTTCTCTATAGCGTTCTCCCCAAAGATACCTATAGAAGCTGCTCTTTTCGGTTTCCTCTTTGATGTATATCGATGCTAAGGTGTGGGAATCCGTATTTTTTGCATACGAATGCTTTTTAGTAGGTACTCTTGGTTGCATTACTTGAGCTTCAAAGATGCTTTTGTTTTCTTCGGAGGAAATAAAAGTAACCTTAGATGAGCCATCTGTATATACGTCTAATCGTGCATACCCCGGCACTCCCGCAGAAAACAAACCACCTCCTGCATTGCGAGTTGGGTTCACTTTTGAACCCGCACCACTTACAATTTGCGGAATATTGTCCTCTACAATATATTGTAAACTATGCTCGTGACCTCCAACAAAAATGACTTTATCGTTTTCTTGAGAGAGTGTTACCATTCTCTTCTTTAAGTCTAGATACCTTTTGTTTTGAAGGTCGGTATTGCTAATGCCGCTTGTTTTTCTCAGTAAATTGATTGCTGTTCCAAGGATAGGTAAAGGAATGTTTCCACCCACAGGAAACAATTGCTGTTTTAAAGAAAACTGTCCGCCGTGTGGTCCATTTGTAAATAGTGGATGATGCATGGCAACAAGGGTTGTTTTCCCTCTCGCTTTTTTTATGAGTCCCTCAAACTCGTCAAAAAAACGATTTCTGGTTTTAATCTCACATTGATCATTGATGGTCGGGTGCTTGTCCCAATTGGTTACATACCATTCACTATCGATTATTATTAATACAATGTCTTTAGAAATAGTTATCTTATCAATGGGACATCCGTTTTTCGGAAGAAATGCCTCTTTTCCTAGTATTTTTGAAACATAATTTTCTTGTCGTTTGAGTCCTTTTAATCCGTTTGAATACCAATCGTGATTCCCAGGGATAAAATACGTATTCCCTTTAAAATTTTCAGCAAGAGCTGTTTGAATATTTAATTGATGTTCGGCAAAGGCTCTTTGAGGATGTTCTTTTTTAGGCATTCCCGCAGGGTAAATATTATCTCCCAAAAACAACAAAGTAGATTCTTTTTTAGCAGATTTTAAGGCAGTTCTCAGTCGTTTTAAGGTAGTTGTTTCTGTGCCAATAGGTGAGTTTCCACCATCTCCAAGTAAGTAGAATGCATGTGCCACTTCTTTGGAGTTTATGCTTGGGATAGCTCTTTTCTTGTTTTTGTACTGCGGTGTATAGGTCGCACAATTCGATACCAGTAGTACTGTGATAATTAGAAACAAATACTTGAGACTGTTCATCTATTTTTTTTTACTTTAGTATAAAAATAATTCTTTTATGGAAACCTTGTTGCTTAAAACCGAAAAATATATTTTTTCATTGCTAACGAAAGAGCTTGACAATGATTTTTTATATCATAATTTGAGTCATACACAACGGGTAGTGAATGCCGTAAAAGAATTGATTGAAGGAGAAGGTGTTTCTGAAGTAGATGCAAATATTTTGCTCTTGGCAGCTTGGTTTCACGATGCAGGATATGTGAAGGGTTGTGAGAATCATGAAGAATCGAGTGTTCGTATTGCAACTAATTTTTTGCATGAGTATAACATGGACGAGAGTATTATTGATGCTGTGAATGCGTTAATTAGGGTCACTAAGATTGGTGCAGAACCTGATACGCTTCTGGAGAAAATTATACGAGATGCAGATATGATTCATCTGGCTAAAAAAAGTTTTACAGACATCAGTGATTTGTTGAAAGAGGAACTCAACTTAATACATGACAAAACATATGATGAATCAGAATGGATTCAAGAAAATATTCAATTCTTAGCAAATACACATCATTATTATACCCATTACGCCCAAGAAAATTGGCAGTATGGGAAAGACAAGAACTTGGCTCAGTTATTTAAGCAGCGTAAGAAGATACAGCAAGAGACCCGGAAAGAATCTACCAAACATGAAGAATTAAAGCTAAAAAAGCAAAAGGACAAAACACCAGAACGCGGAATCGAAACGATGTTTCGAGTGACCCTTAGAAATCATATTACCTTAAGTAATATTGCAGATACCAAGGCCAATATTTTGCTGTCTGTAAATGCCATTATTATTTCATTGGCATTGTCGAGCCTTTTACCAAAATTAG
>JBELDQ010000090.1:0-8603 GCA_042094215.1 Polaribacter sp.
GACAGGTACTACCATTATTGAAAACAGCGCAATAAAAACCACATTTACCCGATACTTTCTTTTAAATCTACTCACGAGGTCCATAGATTTTTGATTGTATAAATCGTTTATTTTTGGGGCAATCAGTGTATCATTTTTCACAAACCCCTCTTTCCAGATTGTTTCAATTGATTTTTCCATCCAACAGTGTTTTTAATTTCTCCTTAATTCTTGTAATTCTCACAGCAATATTGTTAGCACTTGTCCCAATAACATCTGCTATGATCTGATAGGGCTTTTCCTCTAGGTATAAGAGAATCACTGCCCTATCTATCTCTGATAGTTTTCGAATAGCCGCATATAACAAATTCAAAGACTCATCTTCAAATACAGTACTTTCTTGACCTATTTCCTTCTGCTCAAAATCTGAAGGCCTATTTTGACGATTGTTCTTTCTCTTTTTCACAAGTGTCAAACAACAATTTAAGGCAAGTCTATACACCCAAGTAGACCATTTAGATTCCTGTCTAAAACGATCTCTAGATTTCCAAATTTGCAAGCAAACCTCCTGATAGTAATCCTCAAAATCCTCCTCTGTATCAGTATATGCTCTGCATATTTTGATAATAATTCCAGCATAAGGAAGAATTGAACGCGTATAAAAATCGGTACTCAAGTTCTTACGTATTTAATAGTTGGTGGCTCTTTTGAGAAGAATATTACAGTATTGAAAAAAAATTAGTTGCAACCGCAATCTTTGCTGCATGAGTCTTTCTTTTTTTTGGTTTTGAAAACATATTTCTTTGCCAAAAAACCGATGGCAACAAATAAGATCACATAAATAACAACTTCCTGCATTAGCTAAAGATAGTAAAAGTTAGAAAAGCGGCTACGTATGCCAAGACTCCCATTCCAACTAATTGTATCATGGGCCACTTCCATGATTTGGTTTCTCGCTTTACAATAGCCAAAGTCCCCATACATTGCATGGCAAATGCATAAAAGACAAGCAACGACATTCCTACGGCTAGGTTAAACCTCTTCTCTCCCGTATCTGGATGCATTTCTGCACGCATTCTCTCTTTTATGGTACTCACATCTTCATCATCACTTTCTACGCTATAAATAGTAGCCAATGTCCCAACAAACACTTCCCTAGCAGCGAACGAAGTAATCAATGCGATTCCTATTTTCCAGTCATATCCCAAGGGCCTAATCACTGGTTCTATGGTCTTCCCAAGCATGCCAACGTAAGAATTTTCTAATTTCTGAGCTGCTATTTGCTGCTGCACCTCTGCTGAAAGCAGGTCTTTGTTCGCTGTGGTTTGGGTAATCTTATTTTCGACATCTGTATATGCTTGAGGTCCGTTAGAGGCTAAAAACCACAGTACAACCGAGAGTGCTAAAATTATTTTCCCTGCTCCCAAAACGAAAGCCTTGGTTTTTTCTACTACTTCAAAACCAACATTTTTTAAAGAGGGCACTTTATAATCTGGCATTTCAGCAACAAAAAAAGAGGTGCTTTTTACCTTCAGCACCTTGTGCAAAATATACGCTGATATAATGGCGGTTAGAAAGCCCAAAGCATATAACGAAAGTAGTGTAAAGCCCTGCAAACTATAAAAACCTAAAAGCTGCACATCAGGAATCACCAATGAAATTAATATGGCATATACTGGCAGCCTTGCAGAGCATGTTGTAAAGGGAGTAACTAGAATGGTAATCAATCGTTCTTTCCACCCTGAAATAGTTCTTGTTGCCATTACTGCAGGTATTGCACAGGCAGTTCCAGAAATTAACGGAATGATACTTTTACCGCTCATTCCATAACGTCGCATGATTTTATCCATTAAAAAAACAACACGACTCATATATCCTGTTTCTTCCAATACAGCAATAAATAGGGATAAAATAGCTATTTGAGGAATAAAAATAACCACACCTCCAATACCTGGTATAATTCCATCTGTAATTAAATCTGTCAGTACACCTGGATGCATCTGATCTCTAACAAATGCACCAAGATTTGAAAATTGAGCGTCTATAAAATCCATTGGTACTGAAGACCAATCAAAAATTGATTGAAACATCACTAGTAAAACCAAAAAGAAAATAAGATAGCCTCCTATTTTATGTGTAAGCACACGATCTAAGATGCCTCGCACATCCCTCGCCTTTGATCGATCTACCTGATAGACTCTTTTTAAAATAGCATTGATCTGCCTATAACGATAAATGGTTTCTTTGTGCTGCTGCTTTTTTACTGTTTCAGCATCCTTAGAGAAGCCTTCTAAGGTTGCTCTAACTTTATCAGAAACTCCTGAGGATATTTGCTTTTGAGTAATCATCAACCATAACTCGTAAGGCGTGTACTTGATACTAATAGAGCTTACCTCTTTAAAGTAGGCTGTATCCATGATATGATTGATTGAAAACAATGGATGCTCCTTAGAAACCTCAGTACAGTTTTGGATGGCTCCTTTAAGGGCATCAATTCCTTGATTTTTTCTTGCACTGATGAAAACAACTTTTGTTTTCAGCTCCTGTTCTAATGCAGGTACATCAATGGAAATTCCTTTTTTCTCCAGCTGATCGGCCATGTTGAGCGCAAGTACTATTGGAATTTCTAAATCTTTAACTTGAGCAAATAACAATAAATTTCTCTTGAGGTTTTCAATGTCTGCGACTACCACAATGACATCTGGACGTTCTTTGTCTGTGGCAAATAATACCGAAGATAGTACAATACTTTCGTCTATAGATGTTGGGTTGATGCTATACGTACCAGGTAAGTCTGTCACTACAGCTGTATGTTTTGCTGACAATTTACAAGTCCCTTGTTTCTTATCAACAGTAACTCCTGGATAATTCCCTACTTTTTGCGTCAATCCTGTAAGTTGATTGAAAAGCGATGTCTTTCCGGTATTAGGATTGCCAATCAAAGCAACCTTAGTCGTATTGGATGTATCCATAAATTAAAGCAAACTAATTTTAATTTGAATCGCCGTTTCCTTTCGAATGGCTAAATGACTCCCATTTACGCAAATATATAAAGGGTCTTTTAACGGCGCTATTTGCAACAACTCCACCTCGGCACCAGGCAAACATCCCATTTCTAATAACTTTAAAGGAATCAAGTCTAACGATTCTTCAGAAATAACACCAATTTCTCCTTTTCTCAATGTTGCAATTGTCTTCAATTTTTATTTTTTTATAAACGAAAATAACTAATTATTTGACACATGAATATACCCTATTTTCTATCATATTCTTCTTTCAACAACGTGATATCTGTCTTTAATTTTTCCATATCTCCTCTCTCGGTGCCGTCATAATACCCTCGAATTCTTCTCTGTTTATCTACCAAAACAAATTGCTCGGTGTGTATAAAATCATTTTCATCTCCATTTCCCTCATCTAAAACTGCAAAATAACTCTTACGTGCCAAATCATAAATATGCTTTTTCACCCCAGTAGTCACATGCCATTTTCCATCAACAACTCCCTTGTTCATTGCATAGGCTTTTAACACAGGAACACTATCCATAACAGGAGTCACAGAGTGAGACAAAAACATAATTTCTTTATCATCCTTATAAAAATCTTGCAATTCACTCATATTGTATGCCATTGTAATGCAAATGTTTTGGCAGCGCGTAAAAAAGAAGTCTGCGATATAAATTTTACCCTCATAGTCCTCATTGGTAATGGTTTCACCATTTTGATTGATCAGACTAAAATTAGCAATGCTATGATTTACTTGGATATGCTTCACAGAAGCATCTACTAGCTTTGGATTTACATCTGAAGGACTATAGATAGGTAAGCGTTTGTCTACCGAAAGCAACTGGTAAAAAACAACGAGCGTAATTACAGAAAAAACACCAAATATGATAATTGCTGGCAACGACTTTTTGAATGATTTTGTGACCATTTTTTCAAGATTGAATAGTGCAAAATTACGGCATAAAAAGATCAAAATGAAGGGATGACACATAAATAGAAATAAATCTTTGTTAAAAATACCTGCAGAACTCTTGAGACAGTTTTACAGCTATGAATAAAATGGTACATTTGTCCGATTAAAAAAGACAAAAAACCAAATGGAAATATTAATAAAAGCATCACAGTTCATTTTAAGTCTATCACTATTGATTGTTTTACATGAATTGGGGCACTTTATACCAGCAAAATTATTCAAAACAAGAGTAGAGAAATTTTACTTGTTTTTCGACTATAAATTCTCCCTAGTAAAAAAGAAAGTTGGAGAAACGGTGTATGGTATTGGGTGGATTCCGTTAGGAGGATATGTAAAAATATCTGGAATGATTGATGAAAGTATGGATACTGAGCAAATGGCATTGCCTCCGCAACCATGGGAATTCAGATCGAAACCAGCTTGGCAACGTTTAATCATTATGCTAGGAGGTGTAATTGTAAACTTTGTATTGGGTATTTTTATTTACATTCTACTAATGTACACCTATGGAGAGAACTTTTTACCAAACAACAATGTAAACAACAAAGGTGGTGTTTGGGTACAAGATTCATTAGCCATTGACTTAGGACTACAAACCGGAGATAAAATATTGAGTGTTGATGGTAATGAAATTAGAAAATTCAACAACTTACCTATTGAATTTATTAACGGAAACTCATACACTGTAGAAAGAGGAGGCGAAGTTATTACCAAAGAAATTCCTATAGATTTTATTTCTAAATTAATAGAAAGAGACAAAAATCAAGGCGCTTTTATCATACCGAGATATCCCTTTGTTATTGGAGCCATTTCAGAAACTTCTCCAAATAAAGACACAGGTCTACAACAAAAAGATATTATTGTAGGGATTAACGGAACACCAATTACGTATTTTGACGAAGCTCAAGCTCTATTAAAAGCGAATTCCAATCAAGAAATATCACTAACAATTAAGAGAGATGCAGCGACCCAAGAAGTAAATGTTCGCGTGACCAATGAAGGTAAATTGGGAGTTCAAATTGCGCGACTTTCCATGTCTGATTTAGAACGATTGGGGTATTACGAATTAGAAAATAACAACTACACCTTTGCTGAGGCTATCCCTGCTGGATTGAACAAATCTTGGAGCACCTTAACCGGATATGTAAAACAATTAAAGAAGATTTTTAACCCGAGTACAGGAGCCTATAAAGGTTTAGGAGGTTTTATTTCTATTGGAAGTATTTTCCCTTCAGAATGGAGTGCAGAAACCTTTTGGAACATCACCGCATTTTTATCAATCATGTTAGGGTTTATGAACTTACTTCCTATTCCTGCCCTAGACGGAGGACATGTGGTTTTTACCTTATGGGAAATGATTACAGGTAAAAAACCAGGAGATAAATTCTTAGAATACGCACAAGTAGCAGGGTTTATACTACTTATTGCATTACTTCTCTTTGCCAATGGTAATGATATTTTCAGGCTTTTTAAATAGTTTTAAAAAGGAGGAGTAAAAAAACGAGCTAACATGGTTAGCTCGTTTTTTTATGCATGAGAAATTCTAAATGAGCTATTAATAAGAGCGCTCCAAACATACGTTTGACCACACCTGTGGCATTCATAAGCTCTCGTTTTCGGAATGAATTGAACAAAACCTCTCCGTTTTACACGATGTCTAGAAACAGAAGTACAACTCGGACATGCTTTCATAAGTAGATAACAATTTTTTACTTCTCAAAAATAACTGAAAAGAAGCATAAAAAAAACGCGTATAAACACGTGTTTATCAAGCAACTAAAAAGCGCTCCTGAATAGTTCTATTCAGAAGCGCTTTTATAATTTTATACCTGGGTAAAGCTTATGCTTTTCTCAATATTTTTCCTTTTCGTTTGGCTGCCTCATTACGGTCAATTTTGTGCTCTGGGCGCGTCCATTTTGGCTTTTCTCCTAAAGATTGGAACTCAGAATCTGAGGCTTCCACTGTTTGAGGTTGTACCTTTTTGGTAAATGGTTTTTGTGGATTCAATCCCAACAAAGCAAACATTTTCATGTCTTCATTTACATCAGGATTTGGAGTTGTTAGTAATTTATCTCCTGCAAAAATAGAATTGGCTCCTGCAAAGAAACACATGGCTTGGCCTTCTCTACTCATCTGTGTTCTTCCTGCAGACAAACGAACTTGCGTTTCTGGTAATACAATTCTTGTGGTTGCTACCATTCGAATCATGTCCCAAATTTCTACGGGTTTTTCTTCCTCTAAAGGTGTTCCTTCAACAGCTACTAAAGCATTAATTGGTGTAGATTCAGGTTGTGGGTTTAGCGTAGACAATGCCACTAACATCCCTGCTCTGTCTTCTACATTTTCTCCCATACCAATAATTCCTCCAGAACAAACAGTCACATTTGTTTTTCTTACATTATCAATGGTATCCAATCGATCTTGGTATCCTCTTGTAGAAATCACTTCTTTATAGTATTCCTCAGAAGAATCTAAATTGTGATTGTACGCATACAAACCAGCCTCTGCCAATCGTTGCGCTTGATTTTCTGTTACCATCCCTAAAGTACAGCAAACTTCCATCTCTAACTTGTTAATGCTACGCACCATTTCAAGTACTTGATCGAACTCTGGCCCATCTTTTACATTACGCCAAGCGGCACCCATACACACTCGTGAACTCCCACTTGATTTGGCTCTTAATGCCTGCGCTTTTACCTGATTTACGGTCATCAAATCGTTTCCTTCTACTCCGGTATGGTAACGTGCTGCTTGCGGACAGTATCCACAATCTTCAGAACAACCTCCCGTTTTAATGGATAACAATGTTGATACTTGAACCACATTTGGATCGTGTTGCTTCCTGTGAATGGTTGCTGCTTCATACAGCAAGTCCATCATAGGTCTGTTATATATTTCAAGAATTTCTTCTTTCGTCCAATTATGTCTTACTTCACTCATATATTCAAGTTCATTTAGATTTGCCAAAAATAGGAATAATAAATATACTGTATAATTATTTACTTAACAAAATAGAAACAGCATTACCGCCAAATCCAACAGCATTGACTAAAATGGTACGCAACTGACTTGGTTGCTTTTGTTTTGGTGCAAATGGCACCGAAATTAGTTGTTGATGCTGTAACATCAAGACGGCCAATTCTACACTTAACACTCCAGATGTTGCAAAGGTGTGCCCTAGCTTCCATTTATTGGTTGTTAAAAAAGGAGTCTCTTTACCAAACACTTGTTGTATGGCTTTAACCTCCGATAGGTCTCCTTTTATGGTACCTGGAGCGTGCATTACAATGGCATCAACCTCGTTTAATTCATGTGCTCCAAGAGCCATTTTCATGGATTTTTGAAAACAGGTCGCCTCTGTAGAAATAGAAATATTATGTTCTAGGATTTCTGTTGCGTATCCAATACCAATAATTTTTGCAATCGCATTCTCTTGTATTCCCTCTTCCAAACAAAGTACTGCTGCTGCCTCTCCCAACACCATGGTGTTTTTCTTTTTTTCTAAATCAAAAGCCCTGCATGGGTAGGTGTTGTTTGGCTTAGCATAAATTTTCAATGCTTGCATTTGTGCAATTGTAAACCCTGTTAACGCAGCCTCACTTGCACCTACAAGAAACTTTTCTGACATGCCTGCATGAATCCAAGCAATTCCATTTAACACAGCATGTAACCCCGTAGAGCAAGTAATCGAATGTGAAATTTCTGGTCCGTTGGTTTGTAAGTCATGGGCGACCCAAGAAGAAATATTACCCAATGTCGTGGTTGGAGAACTCAATGTTTCTGCACGTTTGCGCTGTAAAAAATCTTGGTGATACTTTTCAAACAATGCGGTTGCTCCTCGTGAAGACCCTATATTAATTCCGAAGTTATCTTCAGAAGTCCAATTCGCTTGTACAATGGCTTTTCTAGCGACAAAGAGTGTGTATAAAACAGCATTGTCTAAATTTTTATACTTGGCATCTGATTGCTTTATCTGTTCAATTTCAGCAAGATCTTCTTGTGAAATTTGAGCAACTAATGCAGTGGAATTATCAAAGGTCCGCTCGCTCATAAAATGGGCATCATGAAGATAGTTTTTCCAGATCGTCTCTTGAGTACTTCCCAAGGCAGATACTGAAGAAATAGCGGTTATTGAAATTGGTTTTTGCAATGCCTAAATTTTTGGTCAAAGATACATTTTCAGAGAAGACTATCTTAAATTATCGCCAAAGAATCTTCAATTACCTGATACACCTTCTCCAATTGTTGATCAGTAATCACATAAGGAGCGAGAATGTAAATGGTATTTCCTAAGGGGCGTAAACAAACACCATTTTCCATAAAAAAATCGAACAACTTATAGCGCAAGTCTCCGTAACGATCCATTTCTACAGCGAGATCTAAAGCATAGATGACTCCTAATTGACGTGTTTCTTTTATTTTTGGATGCTTCTTAATACGTGCATCAAAACGTTCATGTGACGCGGTAATTCTTGCGATATTTTGTTGTATTTCTTCCGACTGCAGCAATTCAATTCCTGCCAAAGCTGCTGTACATGCAACCGGATTGGCAGAATAGGTGTGTCCATGAAAAAAACCCTTCCCTAATTCATCACTTAAAAAAGCATCATAGACGTTTTGAGTACAACTGGTAATTGCCATAGG
>JBELDQ010000091.1:0-1489 GCA_042094215.1 Polaribacter sp.
GGCACTAGATCCTAAGTCTAGCGTGTCTACCAATTCCACCACGCCTGCAAAAGGAATGCAAATATAAACAATCCTTGTAAATTGCAAAGAAGTTCTTTACAATTTTTAGTATTTTTGAAATTCATCAAGAAACACGTATGAAAAACAGACAATCTTATATAGAAAACAACAAAGATCGATTCATCCAAGAATTGATTGATTTATTAAAAATGCCATCTGTAAGTGCTGATCCAGCTTTTAGTCAAGATGTCTTAAACACAGCAGATGCTGTAAAAGCGAGCTTGGAAAAAGCAGGCTGCGCCCATGTAGAAATTTGTGAAACTCCGGGATACCCTATTATCTATGGAGAAAAAATAATTGACCCAAATTTACCAACTGTATTGGTGTATGGGCATTACGATGTGCAACCTGCAGATCCGATAGATCTCTGGGACTCCCCTCCTTTTAATCCTGTGATTAAAAAAACAGAAATACATCCACAGGGAGCCATCTTTGCACGTGGTGCTTGTGATGACAAAGGACAAATGTACATGCATGTAAAAGCACTCGAATACATGACCGAAACCGGCACCTTACCTTGTAATGTGAAGTTTATGATTGAAGGTGAAGAAGAAGTGGGTTCTGAAAGCTTGAGTTGGTTTGTACCAAGAAACAAAGAAAAATTAGCCAATGATGTGATTCTTATTTCTGATACAGGAATGATTGCCAATGACATTCCTTCCATCACCACAGGTTTGCGTGGCTTGAGCTATGTAGAAGTGGAAGTAACTGGCCCCAATAGAGACTTACATTCTGGATTGTATGGAGGAGCGGTTGCCAACCCAATTAATATATTGACAAAAATGATTGCTTCGCTACACGACGAAAACAATCATATTACCATTCCTGGTTTCTATGACAATGTAGAAGAATTGTCTCGAGCAGAGAGAGATCAAATGGCAAAAGCACCCTTTTCATTAGAAAACTATAAAAAAGCCTTAGACATCGATGCCGTTTATGGAGAAGAAGGCTACACGACCAATGAACGCAACGCTATTAGACCTACCTTAGATGTAAACGGAATTTGGGGAGGCTATATGGGCGAAGGTGCTAAAACGGTGATTGCTTCAAAAGCCTATGCAAAAATATCCATGCGTTTGGTTCCTAACCAAGATTGGAAAGACATTACAGCATTGTTTAAAAAGCACTTCGAAAGCATTGCTCCAAAAGGGGTTACTGTAGTCGTAACACCGCATCATGGTGGCCAAGGATATGTAACACCAATAGACAATATAGGGTATCAAGCAGCAAGCATGGCCTATGAAGAAACCTTTGGAAAAACACCAATTCCTCAGCGTAGCGGAGGAAGCATCCCTATTGTTTCTTTGTTTGAACAAGAATTGAAAAGCAAAAGCATCTTAATGGGCTTCGGCTTGGACTCTGATGCCATCCATTCTCCAAACGAACATTTTGGAATCTTCAACTACCTGAGAGGTATTGAAACCATTCC
>JBELDQ010000091.1:1589-8557 GCA_042094215.1 Polaribacter sp.
GCGACACGGTGCTCACTTATGCCAAAAGAACCGCAGCGGGAAGAGAATTTATTGCGGTGCATACAGCCACCAATGAAAAGAAGACCGCTTTTGACCATCAAAAATTAGCCGATGCATTAAATGCTTTACTTGACAAAGACTACAAAGCAATGAATTTGCCACTACGGAACATTATTTTTGACGAAAAGGGTCATATCAAGTTTAGCATTGGAAGACAAACCTTTAAAGCGAACCTGTCCGACTATTCAGTAGCTAAAACAACCTCTACAGAGGTAAGAACAAGAAGAAAAGAACACCTTTCTCCAAACAAAAAATTAGCTGCTTACATAGACAACTACAACCTTTGGGTACGAGATATTAAAACAGGTAAAAGAACGCAGTTAACCTTTGATGGGAAAAAAGATTACGGCTATGCAACCAACAATGCAGGCTGGATCAAATCTGACAATGCTGTTTTAAAATGGTCTCCAAATTCTGATAAGATAGCGACCTTCCAGCAAGATGCTCGAGAAGTAGGGATGATGTACTTGACCTCTACCAATGTTGGCCACCCAAAACTAGAAGCTTGGAAACATCCCTTACCTGGAGATGATGCTATTTTCACCATAGAGCGTGTTATCATTCATCTTGGGAAAAGACCAAAAACAGTGCGCTTAAAAATGGACAAAGATTTTCAGCGCGGTACTACAACAGATCATATTGCTGACTGGGATGGCACCTTGTTAGATGCACAATGGAGTAAAGATGGATCTCAATTCGCCTTTGTTTCTGGATCTAGAGACCACAAAGTAGCACACTTACAAATTGCAAATTCAAAAACAGGAAGGGTTCGGTCTATTCATAAAGAAACGGTTGATACCTATTACGAATCTGGTGTAGATGCCGAAAACTGGAAGGTATTGTTTGACTCCAATGAATTTATTTGGTATTCAGAAAAATCCAATTGGGGACATTTGTATTTGTATGACCTAACTACTAAAAAGTTAAAAAATCAAATTACTTCAGGTAATTGGTTAGTGAAACAAATCAAACATATCGATCCTGTGTCGAGAGCGATTTATTTTATCGGAGGAGGAAAAGAGCCAGGAAACCCATACCACGATTATTTATACAAAGTTGGTTTTAACGGTGCTTCTCTCAGCAACTTGACACCTGAAAAAGGACATCACTCAATTCGCTTTAACGCTTCTTCGAACTTCTTTGTAGACACCTATTCTACAACTACTACTCCGCCTGTTACTCTATTGCGAAATGCGAATGGAGAAAAGGTAGCTGACCTAGCACGTGGAGATCTTTCTGCATTGAAAGCGAAGGGCTGGGTACCTCCAATTGAATTTAATGTAAAGGCAAGAGATCAAAAAACTGATTTGTATGGACTCCTGTACTTGCCATCAAATTACGATGAAAACAACTCCTATCCGGTGGTCAATTATATCTATCCAGGACCGCAGTCTGGAAGTATTCGAAACTTTGCATTTACACCAGTAGGTAGAGATCACCAAGCGCTTGCAGAGCTTGGCTTTGCAGTGGTAGCTGTAAATGCCATGGGAACTCCGGGTCGTTCGAAATCTTTTCATGATGCGTATTATGGAAACATGGGCGATAATGGCTTGCCAGATAACATCACAACCATTCAGCAACTGGCAAAAATACACAAAGGAATGGATGTAGAACGCGTTGGAATCCATGGGCATTCTGGTGGAGGATTTGCGTCTACAAGAGCCCTACTTGCGTATCCAGAATTTTACGATGTTGCTGTTTCTGGAGCAGGAAACCATGACAATAGAAACTACGAGGCTGATTGGGGAGAAAAATGGCAAGGATTGCTCGTTAAAAATGACGACGGTACTACCAACTATGACAACCAAGCAAATCAGCTAATGGTCGATAAACTGAAAGGAAAACTATTGATTACCCATGGTAGCATGGACAACAATGTTCCCCCTTCGAGCACCATGCTAGTGGTTGAAGCCTTGATCAAAGCGAACAAAGATTTTGACATGCTCTTGTTTCCAAATCAAAGACATGGCTATGGCAATATGACAAGCTATATGACACGAAAGCGTTGGGATTATTTCATTACCCATTTGCGTAATGAAACCCCTCCAAAAGAGGTTGACCTAGCAAAAATCAATTAAAAAAAAGCCGCTCTTATAGAGCGGCTTTTTTTATTTTATAAAATAGGCTTTTTGAATATAATCTACTTTCGGATATTTTTCTCGTAAAAATGTATTTCCAAATCTATTGATCGAATCTTGTTTGCGTCCTAATCTATCTCCATAGCCGTCATAAAATTTTAAAACCACCTCTTTACCTGAAATTACTTTTGCGATCACAGGAAAACCTTTAACACCAGAATAGGCCAACTCGTCTAACCTATAATTGTCTTTTAAATTGATAAAAATTTGATTGGAACGTGTTTTTACACCGCCTCTTGCAAAAGAAATGGTCATGGCTTCGTTTTTCTTCAATACAGGCTCATCATCAATTCCTCGTCTCCAACTTGTATTGATTAGGCTGTCATTGTGAATCCCAAATTGCGCCACAAAATTAGGCACCACTCTATAAATAGCAATATCCTGATAATAGCCATTTTTAATCAATTGATGCAATCTGTCTACCCCTTTTGGAGACCAGGCTCTTTTTGCTTCGATATCAAAATTTCCCTGGGTGGTTTCAAAACGCGCTTTAAAGGTTTCAGGCGATTCCTTCTTCAACCATTTCTCGTTAAATTTTTTCGGTGCACAGGAGGCCAATAGCACCATACATACTAAGACAACTACTCTTTTCATTTTCTATTTTTTAATTGATTTTTTCTAAGTCAACTGCAAAGACATCTAAAAACTCAGCAGGTCATTTGCAAATACAAGACTACTCTTTATCTGCCATTTTTTTAACATAATCTGTGATGATAACAATCTGAGTCGGCCCTACTTTTCCTTCTATGTATTTTGCATTCTCTCTATCTAGAGAAATTCTTCGCACTGCGGTTCCTTGTTTCGCTACCATGCTAGAGCCTTTTACTTTTAGATCTTTGATCAGCACCACAGAATCGCCTGCTTGTAAAACAGCGCCATTGGCATCTCTATGAATCACCCTTTCACTTTCATCTAGATGCTCTCCGGTTTCTTGTGCAAAACGAAGATCTGCATCCTCCAAATACAGCATATCCAATAAATCTTGTGGCCATCCCTCATTTCTCAAACGCGATAACATTCTCCATGCAACTACTTTCACGCCTCTATATTCACTCCACATGGAGTCATTAAGGCATCGCCAATGGTTCACATCTGTGGTTTCTGGATGTTCTATTTGATCAATGCAGGTTTTACAAGCCAACACGCTGCCATCAACACCTCCTGTAGACACAGGTTGTATCTCATACACCGCTAGATGTTGTGTTGCCCCACAAAACTCACACTGCTTTCCACTTCTAATTTCTAAATCTTGTAATACACTCATTCGACGCTCTTAGGTTCAGTGCAATAATACGAAGAATTATCTACCTGTTAAGGACTTTGGAATTCGACCATTTTTTATAGCTTCTGAGCGCAACCTTCTGCCGACAATACGTTCATTCATTTGTCCTATTTCCAAGACCTTATCAATATCTAAGTTGGTTTCAATCCCCATTTCATCGAGCATCACCACCACATCTTCTGTAGAAATCAAGCCCACTAAATTTGGATCTTTGTAGTAATAAGAACCAGTTCCGGCCACAGGTACTCCATCTACAAAATTAGCAGGTTGACCGCCAATACCACCCATCGTGGCTTCAAAATTAGTCATTCCTGCTTGCAGCGCTGCCAACACATTTGCCATTCCCCAACCACGTGTAGTATGAAAATGCACAATCTGTTTGTGCGTCATCCCTACTTTTTCTTGGAGCATGCTGAAGTATTGAAACACTCTGTCTGGCGATGCAGAACCATCATGATCTGCATGTTCTACATCATCTGCCCCAATATCAAACCAACGCTGGGTAAAGTCAATAGCCTTGTTTAAATCTGTAGGTCCTTCTATCGGACATCCCCAAATAGTACTCACTGTTCCGTTTACTTTGATCCCTGCTGCATGGGCTTTTTTAATTTGTTCTTCGGCCATTTTCCAGTATTGATCCAATGTCAATCCTGAATTTTTTTTGTGATGCGATTCACTGGTAGACACCATCAATAAAATACGATCAGGACCATAGCCTTTAAGTTTGGCTTCAATAGCCCTTTCTACAGCGCGTTCTCGAATCGTGATTGCTGTTAAACTAGCATCTTTGATAAGATGTGACACCTTTTTTGATGTCCGAATTTTCTTGAACAGCTCATCGGCATCTGCAAACTGTGGCATCCCCTTTGGATTTCCAAAATTGGTGACCTCTATATGTTTAAAACCTGCTAACAACAAATTTTCTAACATCCATAACTTCGCCTCCGTAGGAATAAATTTTTCTTCGTGTTGGTAACCATCTCGAACAGTTATATCGCCAATCGTCACTTTTTTAGGGTACTTCATTTCATAACAAATTTAAGTACACTAAATTAAGAAAAGACGATAGAATTTTCCGCATATACATCTGTAATAATTACCCAAATAAAAGTAGATAATTGCCATATTCGCAGTACAGCGTGCCCTTCTTTACATTCACTGCAAAACAAGGTTTTTACTATACTATGCTCTTTGAAATAGCATTTTCAAACAGGTCAAAATTCAAGAGACAACTCCTGTGCTCCTTCATAGGTAAAGAAAATAGGTATAGCTCTTAATTCAGGCCAATCGAATATCTAAACTTCATCAAGCTCTAGTGAAGTAAACTGAAAAGAATCTCCATTAAACAAGCCTTTATCGCTTAATTTCAGTGAAGGAATTACCAACAAGGCCATAAAAGACAAACTCATATATGGCGCGCGCAATGCACTTCCCATTTCCTTGGCTATGGCATCTAATGCTGCATAGGCCTTTCCAATTTCTTCTGCAGGTTGATCCGACATGATTCCGGCTACGGGTAAAGAAACAATGTTTTCTTCTGTTTCTGTAACGGCGCAGACGCCACCTTTATTTGCGATTAAAAGATTAACCGCTTTACAAAGCATTGCATCCGAAACACCCACCGCAATAATATTGTGTGAATCGTGTCCGACAGAACTTGCTATTGCCCCTTCTTTTAAACCAAAGTTCTTAATAAAGGCGATGGCCGGAGCTGTATTTTTATAGCGATTTACAACGGTCATCTTTAACACATCCGACTCGGTGTTCGACACCAAATTACCATTATCAATATGTGCAGCGGCTTCTATTTCATTGGTTACGAGTTCTCCATCCAAGGCTTCAATTACTCGAATTTTCTTTGCAGTAGATTTCAATTCAAAATCAGCAATCATTTTCGGGTCGGTATCAAAATTATTGAGCACCTCAAAAGGAACTGAAGCAACAAATGATTCGCCGTTTTTGGCAACTAAGGCCCCATCAATATAAGTCTCTAGCACCTTGAACTGTTCTAAATTCTCTACCACAATAAAATCTGCTTGCGCTCCCTCTTCTAACAAACCAACATCTAGGTTATAATGTTTGACAGGATTCACACAAGCCACTTGCAAGACCTTAAATACATCGATGCCTTTGGCTACTGCACGCTCACACAATTGATTGATATGTCCAACAAGTAAATCATCGGGATGTTTGTCATCAGAGCAAAACATCATCTCGTTAAAATGAGTTGGCATTAAATCGATCAAGGCTTCAAAATTCTTTGCTGCACTTCCTTCGCGAATGATGACCTTCATTCCTTTTTGCAGCTTTTCTAGGGCTTCATCATACGTAAAACACTCATGATCTGTAGAAATTCCGGCAGCAATATATTTGCTAATCGCCTCACCTCTCAAGCCCGGAGCATGACCATCGATGGGTTTGTTATTGTCTTTTGCGTGCTGTATCTTTTTCAACACCTCCTCATCATCAAACAACACACCCGGGTAATTCATCATTTCTGCCAAATATTTGATGTCTGGATTTGACATCATCTTTTTAATATCGTCAGCATCAATCACAGCCCCTGCACTTTCAAAAGAGGTTGCCGGCACACAGGAAGGTGCTCCAAAATTAAATTTCAACGGAACTTTCTTCCCATTTTCAATCATAAAATCAACTCCTGGTACGCCGAGGACATTGGCGATTTCATGAGGGTCAGAAACCGTTGCTACCGTTCCGTGAACAACGGCTATTTTTGCAAACTCTGAAGGTACGAGCATTGAACTTTCTATGTGGATATGCGCATCTACAAAGCCAGGCATGATATAGGTTTCTACACTGTGCTCTGCTTCTCTAATGGTCAAAATTCTACCATCTTCAACAACCACTTCTCCTTTAAAAATTCGCTTATTTCGTATATCTACAATATTTCCCTGTACAATCATTTGTTTGCTATTTCTTCATACAAAACTACAAAGAAAATGCATCATCTCGCTTGCCAATCAAGTGTAAATTATTTTTTATAAAAGTAACACGGATATTCAAAAAATACCGCATGGTTCTCTCGAGTTTTGCTTAATTTTAACCCTTTACAGAACAAAAAGTGCGGGATGAACTACAGTGATTTACAACCAACAACCACAAGAGCAGAAGAACTACTCCTTGACTTGTATGCCATTGAGGCAACAGCAACTGCCTTGCAAGGTGAAATAGATTTTAATTTTAAAATGATCACAGAAGATGGGGCTGTATATCTTTTAAAAATCTCGCGCCCCAATGCAGATGAAAACTACTTGGATTTTCAAAAAGAACTCACCCAACACATTGCAACTACTACTACAAACAACCACACACCTCAACTTATCCAAGATAGCAAAAAACAGGATATTTCTAGCTACAAGGACCTATCAGGACAACAGCGAAAAGTCCGTTTACATACCTGGGTTTCGGGAAGAGTTTGGAGCACAGTCAACCCACAACTCGATGATTTACGTCACGATTTAGGGCAG
>JBELDQ010000092.1:0-6394 GCA_042094215.1 Polaribacter sp.
GTAGGTGCTAAAGCAATACAGACGAGAAGTAAAGAAGCTGAGAATTTACCTAAAACAATTTGCCAATCTGTAATTGGTTTGGTTTGCAGAGTTTCTATGGTGCCACTATGAATTTCATCGGCAAAACTTTTCATTGTTATTGCCGGAATGAGAAATAGTAAAATCCAAGGGGCTAATAAAAAGAAGCTGTTTAGATCTGCAAAACCTGCGTTTAAAATATTTAAATCGTCTTTAAAGACCCACAAGAATAATCCGTTAATTACTAAAAACACTCCAATTACCAAATAGGCAATTGGAGATGCAAAAAAGGAATTGAATTCTTTTTTTAATATAGGAAACATAGGTCTTCTCGGTTTAAATACTCGTCAATTAACTACCGAATTTGTAAATGCGATTGTCTTTGGACTGTGTGTCTTCTCTTTCTGGTTGCAAGGTAAAGAGGAACTTCTCTAATAACGCAATGGCTGCTGTATTATTATGGTGTGCGCTCGCTTCAATTGTTGATATATTTAAAGACATGATTGCAAAGTCTAAAACAACTTTCATCGCTTCACTCATATAGCCTTCATCTTGATAATCTGGATTCATTTCACATGCAATCGTTGCGAAGTTGTTTTCAGTATCTATGTTTTTTAAGGCAATGGTTCCAATCAGTTGATTGGAGTTTTGAGATACCAAAGCCCAAAAAATACTGTTTTCATTTTCAAATGCATCCAAACAAGTTTGAATAAAGCCTTCTGCCTGATTCAAGTTTTTTGGTATTTCTCGTTCTAGAAATTCATTAATCTCTTTATTAGAGCGCAATCTGAAAATTGCTTTTTTATCATCAAAGGTGATTTGGCGTAACTGTAATCGCTCTGTTGAAAGTTCAGGGAACGTAGTAAATGAAGATTCTTGCATTAATTTATGTATATAATTTATTTTTTAGTCTAAACTTATTGTTTTGTCAACACTCCAAGCCGCTGGCTTTTTGTTGAATCGTTGTTTTGTTTCTGTCCAAACACTTTTAAAGAGTTCTGATTGTCTGTAGTTTTCTAAATCTTTTTCATGTTCCCAATAGCTGTAGGTAAAGAAAACGGTAGGATCACTTTTATCTCGATATAATTCCAATAATTGACATCCTTGGGTATTTCTGATGTCTTCTTTTTTTGCATTAAAAGTAGATAGAAATCCATCAACTTCCTCTACGTGAAACCCCATTTTTACAATTCGTACAAACATGTAATTTTCTTAATAAAATTCGATTGTTATGTTATCTCTATAGTTTAGACCTAATAAGGTAGATGCGCCTCCCACAGTTTGCAAATTACTTCGGTATACTGCGATTTCTAAGAACTGTGCAGAATTAAAAATGGCTAGTTTGGTTCCGTCATAGTGGTTGTGGTCCTCATCAATATCATAATTGATAATATCGTTGTATTTCTGTTGTATTTTATCAAAGGTATATCCTCTTGCTTTGATTTTATAGGGTCTGCCTTTGCCGATATCAGTAAAAAGCTTTTTGCTAATATTCGTAATAAGATTCCCGTAATTATCAATATAGATCACACTTCCTAAAATTTGAGTTTGTGCAGCATTCATTTTTGGTTGAATTTCGGTCATCTGTTTGTAGGTCTGAACTTCCTTACCAATGACTCCTAGGTTTCCTCCACGAGCAATAAAACAGGCTACTTGCACAAAAACATCCAATACGGGGAAGCTACTTTCAATTCTATCATGAATGTTAATCTCTACAATTTGAGTGGGTTTTATTTCAGAAGCAATCATAGAAATTAGGCCATTGTCTGGACAAATAAAATAATGATTGTCTAATAATAACGCAATGTGTTTGTTCTCGATGCTCAGTTCAGAATCTACACCAACAATATGAATACTCTTATCAGGAAAGCTCTTATATGAATTTTTTAAAATGTAGGCAGTTTCTGTAATGTTAAAAGGAGATATCTCGTGCGTAATATCAACGATTTTTGCATCTGCCAATTCAGAGTAAATAGCTCCTTTTACAGCGCCTACAAAATGGTCTTTAGTTCCGAAATCTGTTGTTAAAGTAATTAAAGACATGAAAAGACAACCTGTTTTTAGTTTGAAAAGAGGGTTTGAATGCCATTTCAAGTTCTTCCCTTAATTTTAGATCTCATCGAAATGAGTAGCCAAAAAATTCATAAAAATTTTCACAAAGCTAATCAATTCTAGAAATTTATCCGTAATTTTCTCATAGAAATACGCTAGAGAATTTATCTTGTTTTTTTAAGAAAAGGTTTTTCAAATAGCTTCGCTTTTAACCATTTAAAATACACACATTTGACAGAAAGAATCATCGAACTAACCGACATTGATCCAAAGGAATTTTTTGGTGCGCAAAATAGTACCATTTCCTTACTGAAAAAAAATTTCCCTAAGATTAAAATCGTGGCGAGAGGCGCGAAATTGAAAATCTATGGAGAATCAGAAATTTTAGATGAATTTGAAAAGAGATTCCAAATGCTCATAAAATACTTTAATAGGTATAACAAATTAGATGAGAATAGTATTGAGCGCATTATCAATGAGACAGGAAAAGAGACCAAATCTGCTGTTGCTGCTAAAGATGTCTTGTTGCATGGAGTGAGTGGTAAATTAATTAAAGCTCAGACAGAGAATCAGCGTAAAATGGTCTCTTTAATGCAACGAAATGACATGCTCTTTGCTGTGGGGCCCGCTGGTACCGGAAAAACCTATACCGCTGTAGCATTGGCTGTAAAGTCATTAAAAGAGAAAGAGGTAAGAAGAATTATTTTAACGAGACCAGCAGTTGAATCTGGAGAAAATTTGGGATTTTTACCTGGCGATTTAAAAGAAAAATTAGACCCTTATATGCAACCCTTATATGATGCATTACGTGATATGATTCCTCATGAACGTTTGGAGTCGCACCTAGAAAAAGGAATCATTCAAATTGCACCTTTGGCATTTATGCGAGGAAGGACCTTAGACAATGCATTTGTTATTTTAGATGAGGCACAGAATACCACCCACAATCAGATGAAAATGTTTCTCACTAGAATGGGTAAAAATGCTAAATTTATCATCACCGGTGACCCTGGGCAAATAGATTTGCCTCGAAAACAAATTTCAGGGCTAAAAGAATCTTTATTGGCCTTGAAAGATATTGAAGGGATAGCCAACGTATACCTCGATGATAAAGATGTGGTGAGACACCGCTTAGTGAAGCGTATTATCACTGCATATAAAAGCATAGAAACAGAATGATACGCATTGATAAAGACAAATTAGGACTTCAAGATTATTTTTACATTGGTTACCTCTATTTAATCATCTTAGGAATTTTAAGTGATGCCATTTTTTATGGGATTTTGGGAGTTTCCTATTTGAACTATACCACCATTTTAGATGCACTTATGTCTCCTTTGAGTCTGCTGACAAACAACTGGTTGTTGTCTCTTTTTTTAAGTGTGATGTGTTGGTTGATGTATTTGTATTTTACCAAATGGATGTTTACTTTATACAACTACCTTCGTAGTAAAAAATGGTATCGAAAGATCTCTAATATTGAAAAATGGGATAAGAAATACGAAGAAATGAAAAAGAAAAAGAATCTAGTACAAAGTCTGATGTTTATATTTTTCTTGCTATTCGTATCGATGAGAACAGGCATGGGTATTGGAAAGAATCAACGCTTCAAGACCAAAGAAATTACACCCAATTATACACTCGTATTTAAAGACAATACACGATTGGATGTCTTAAAAGTAGGGCAAAATAGTGCTTATTTCTTTTATTTTATACCCGGAGAAAAAGTAATGACAGTAACGCCTATAGCCGATAATGTAAAACAGATAAAACCCTTCATAAAAAAATAAACAATACGCTTTAAAAGGTTACTTTTGCTCCCAACAACAAAAATAACAACAACAACAACAAGATGAATACAATTAACGAAACGAACTTTCAGTTTCCACAACAGAAATCAGTTTATAAAGGCAAAGTACGTGAGGTATACAATATTAAGGATACCACATTGGTCATGATAGCTACAGACAGATTGTCTGCTTTCGATGTAATTTTGCCAAGGCAAATACCTTACAAAGGACAGATTCTCAATCAAATTGCTGCAAAAATGATGCATGAGACTGCTGATATTGTTCCGAATTGGTTGCTAGCAACTCCTGATGAAAATGTAGCTATTGGTAATGTATGTGAGCCTTTCAAAGTAGAAATGGTGATTCGTGGTTACATGTCGGGCCATGCTGCTAGAGAATACAAGGCAGGTAAAAGAAGTTTATGTGGTGTGTCTATGCCAGAGGGGATGCAAGAGAATGACAAATTTCCAACACCTATAATTACTCCGTCAACAAAGGCAGACAATGGCGCTCACGATGAAGACATTTCACGAGAAGCGATTTTGGCTAACCAAATAGTATCTGAAGAAGAGTATCTGATTTTAGAGCAATATACAAGAGCGTTGTTTCAAAGAGGAACAGAAATCGCAGCAAAACGAGGATTGATTTTAGTAGATACGAAGTACGAATTTGGTAAAACAAAAGAAGGCAAAATTGTATTGATAGATGAGATTCATACGCCCGATTCCTCACGTTATTTTTATGCTGATGGCTATGCAGAGCGTCAAGAAAAGGGAGTGGCTCAAAAACAACTTTCAAAAGAATTTGTAAGGCAATGGTTGATAGATAATGCGTTTCAAGGGCTAGAAGGGCAGGTTGTTCCGGAAATGTCTGATGAGAAAATTATCGAAATCTCAAATAGATATATAGAATTGTACGAGCAAATTACTGGAGAGGTATTTGTAAAAGCAAACACCACTGATGTATTAAGACGTATAGAAAAAAATGTAACTAATTTCTTACATGGATAACAAAAAGCTGAGCATTCGTCCTGTGCTAAACTTAGGATCAAAAAGTGTTGATGAGGATTTTCAAAATAGAACACTACGTCCTATTTTAAAGTTGCAACACGGTATTATTGTGCAAGTATTTACTCATTTTTCTAATAAACAAAAAACCGATATAACTGGGTTGACACAAGAAAAGTTGGATAGTTATGTACGTTCAACTACCAAAAAAAACACAGTTTTAAGAAATCAATTGCTTGGATTAATTATCGGACAGTTTACAGAAGATGAATTTGAAACCTACATCCTAAATGATTCAGAATTTAACAAAAGAATACTGACGATGATAGGTCAAAGAATTACAGACAGTCATCAAAAAAACAACTAAAAAATAACCAAACCATGATTATAGAACCAAGAACACGAGGATTCATTTGTTTGACAGCACACCCAAGTGGATGTGAGCAAAATGTAATGGATCAAATAGCATATGTAAAGTCTAAAGGAAGTATTAATGGACCTAAAAAAGTATTAGTCATTGGGGCTTCTACTGGTTTTGGATTGGCTTCAAGAATATCCAGTGCTTTTGGATCTGATGCCGCTACCATTGGCGTATTTTTTGACAAGCCATCTGCACCAGGAAAAACAGGTTCAGCAGGGTATTATAACACGGCAGCTTTTGAAAAGCATGCACACGAAGCAGGTTTGTATGCAAAAAGCATCAACGGTGATGCGTTTTCTAATGAAATTAAGCGTCAAACATTAGATAGGATCAAAGAAGACCTAGGTCAAATAGATTTGGTCATTTATAGTGTGGCATCACCCGTGAGAACACATCCCGAAACAGGAACGCGTTACAAATCGGTTTTAAAACCGATAGGAGAGGTGTTTTCTAATAAAACAGTAGATTTCCATACCGGAAAGGTTTCTGAAATTTCTATCAATCCAGCAGAAGGAGAGGATATTTCAAATACAGTTACTGTCATGGGCGGAGAAGATTGGAAACTATGGATGGATGCATTGCAGGCAGAGAACCTGTTGTCTGAGGGAGCAACGACAGTTGCCTATTCCTATATAGGACCCTCGTTAACAGAAGCTGTATATAGAAAAGGAACCATCGGAGCAGCAAAAGATCATTTAGAAGCAACTGCTTTTAGCATTACAGATGCATTAAAATCAATAGGAGGGAAAGCCTATGTTTCGGTAAACAAAGCATTGGTCACGCAAGCGAGTTCGGCCATACCTGTAATTCCATTGTATATTTCTTTGTTGTATAAAATAATGAAGACCAAAGGAATTCACGAAGGCTGTATCGAACAAATTCAGCGTTTGTATAGTGAACGTCTCTTTGGAGGTGCGTTGGACTTAGACGCTCAAGGAAGAATTCGTATTGATGATTGGGAAATGCGTGAGGATGTGCAAGCTGAGGTATCAAAACTATGGGAAATTGCATCGACGGAAAATCTCTCAGAAATTGGAGATTTAGCAGGGTATAGCAACGATTTCTTTAAGTTGTTCGGATTTAAAGTCTCAGGAGTTGATTATGAG
>JBELDQ010000092.1:6494-8454 GCA_042094215.1 Polaribacter sp.
TCTGGCATTACAACAGTATCAATAGCGTGTACAATTCCATTTGAAGCAGCTACGTCTGCAATAACTACAGTCGATACGTTTCCTTTTACATCTGTTAGAATCACACTGTTTCCTTTCAATGAAGCAGATAATTTTCCGCCTTGAACCGTTGTGATTACAAATGTACCATTATTTGCTTTGATTGCTTTCACTACCGCTGAAGCAGAGAATTTCCCGGCAACAACGTGGTACGTTAAAATTGATGTCAACAATTTTTTGTTTTCTGGCTTCAGTAATGTAGCAACAGTTCCTTTTGGTAATTTGTTGAATGCATCATTAACTGGTGCAAATACTGTGAAAGGTCCATCACTGTTTAATACATCCACTAATCCGGCTGCTTTTACAGCTGCTACCAATGTGGTAAATGCGTCATTTGAAGCTGCAACAGCTACAATTGTGTTCTTTGTTTGGTCTTTAATTGGATCTGTATTCAATGCATTTGTTGGAATACAAAATAATACAGCTACTAAAAATACAGGTAAAAATTTCTTAATGTTCATTTGATTTGTTTTTAAGTTTGATACAAAGCTAGGGTATTTTTGTTTAACTAATAGGTTTAAAGGTTGAACAAAAAGCTAAAATTATCTTAAAGTTTTCCTTTTTGAAAAATTATTGTGCTAAAATATTTCAAGCAGCTTTGCTACATTATTACAGATTTGTAACTACTTTTGACCCTGCAAGCAGGTATTTTGAAAAAAGAGAAGTGTTTCTGCAAAAAGTACTGTTTGGAAAAAAAGAGGATCAATTAATAGCGCACCATAACGATGAAAGACAAGAGAATAGGAATTAGGCCAAAGATAACAATTGTTTCAGAAGAGGAATATGTTCCATTTTCTGAGCGGTTTTCAAATACAACATTGCGTCCAATTGTTACGCTTCAACAACATCTACTCCTTGCTGTTTTTAAAAGGAACGCGAAATCTCGAAAACTGATTCTAAAAAACCTATCCAATCAAAAATTAATTGCCTTTGTAGATACGTTGTTATTTAAAGATGGTAGTTTTAAACAATTAATTCTTGGACTTATTGTTGGTCAATTTACGATGGATGAGTACGAGCAGTATTCGGAGAGAATTGAAGATGTTGATAAACTTATTATCGCACTTGTTGATGAGCTCATGCATGACAATTTGACGACACTAAAAGCATAAGACACATCTTGTTAAATAGATTGTCTATTGCTCTAAATCTATTAAACATAGGTCAGCAATATTTTAATGCCAATAAAGGCAATCAATACAGCGGTCGCTTTTTTTAGTTGCGTAGCATTAAAAAATGCAAGACTCATTCTATTTCCAATTTGTCCGCCAATAAAAACACTTAGAAGAAGCAGTACTGTTAGATTCCAGTCGATACTGAAGTCCGGATTTGAATATTGACCCAAGAATCCAGCTATTGAATTTACTAGGATAAAAAAACTAGCGGTGGCTGCAATTCTTTTTGGACGATCCCAATTTGATAGATGTAGCAACGGTGCAAGAAAAACGCCACCTCCTATACCTACCATTCCAGAAATAAAGCCAATGAGTCCACCATAACCTGCATTTTTGAACAGATTCATTTCTCGCTTATTTTCTTTTGGATCATGTATTTTTTTAGACATCCACATAAGACTAGCAGCAATGAGTAATGCAGTTCCTAGCAGGATAAAAAATAGGGTTTGATTTATTTTTAATAATCCTCCAATAAAAGCCAAGGGTATACTGAATAAGGTAAGTGGTAGTACTTTTTTCCAGGGAACTTCTTTATGTTTCGCATAGAGAATAACATTTCCAGAAACAACCATGATATTGCATAATAAAGCGGTAGACCGTATTTGTGTATAGGCAATCCCAGTGAGTGCTAAAACAGCCAAATAGCTAGACCCGCCTCCAAAACCTACAGAAGCATATGCGTTCGCAATTAAAAAGAACAAGCACAT
>JBELDQ010000093.1:0-8314 GCA_042094215.1 Polaribacter sp.
GAAATGGACAGTATATTGATTACAAAATCACCTCTGATGGAGCCCATGTCACTGCCGCTTTTTTAGGAGCCAAAACAAAAACATGGGGCATGAATGGAGGGCATGATGGATCGTATAATTACTTTATGATTCTGAGAAAAGATGGTTCTAAAGAAAGGCACAGTTTAGGAACCAACATCTATCTTGAAAAAGGAGACATTGTTCGCTGCGTTACTGCCACAGGTGGTGGTTATGGAAACCCTTTAAAGAGAACTAAAGAAAAGGTATTGTTAGATTTGAAAAATGGGTACATCACCCAAGAACAAGCAACGCAATACTTCAATCTTTCCAATGAACCAGTTATTGCACAATTATGAACCCATAAAAAGTAAAGCATATCAAAAATTAAAAAAATTGCTAAGAAAAAGATAGTGCACCAAGACACCAAAAGGATTGTAAAAAAGGAAATAAAAGCATGGTAGTAAGCTTTTTAAAAGAACAAGAATATTAAAAATATGTCAAGGATAAACTACCAAAAAAAGCTATGTAATGAGAAACTATTAAAATAAACGGCAATTCTTCGAAAACCGAAGAGCGATTTATATATAAATACCGTTCTAATTAATTATAAACCATAAACCCTCCGAAACATGAAAAAAACTACAATTGATTGACAAAATCACTTCGAAAAGAGAACGCAATAGCTTTCAAAATTATATCTACAGCCAAGCACAAGCAAAAATTGATATTTTATAGCTGATGTTGTTTCTGTGGCTGCACAAAACGGATACAATCTACAATCAAAATATCGATAAAAAAGGAAGAAAGATCCTTCATCGATAGTACACTTAGCTCCTATTTTAGAAAAAAATTATAACATCTAGACACGCATGAAAACTAAAGAATGAATTATTGCGGTCATGAATGGAATTATCAACCTTTAAAAACCTTCACCTATGAAAAACACACCTTTACAATCTCAAAGGAAAAAATTACTATGAAAAAGAAACGAGATGAAACCAACTAAAATCATGGTTTGAGTACCACATACCTTTAAAAATAGAAAGAAAATGAGGTGCACTATGTAATTGCTATTGGTGGTAGAGATGAATTGAACCACTAGAAAAGAGAGAGAAAACGTTTTATTAGATTTAAAATTAGCTAGCAGAAAAAGAGCTACACAAAATGCAATCCTTCACGTTGACAACGATTTGGATTGATTAGAACTAATTTATAAACCAATTAACACTCTCAACAATGAAAATTATAAAACAACTTTCGTTTCTGTTGTTAATTACACTGTTTGTAGTTAACCCTGCGTTCTCACAAGAGAGCCCAGCACCTTTAAAAAACAAAAAGGTAGACAGCAAAATAATAAAAAAAGTACCCAAAGAAGAAACAAAACCACCGAGCAAACTAATGAAAGCAACGGAACAAGTAGACCTCTCAGGATGTTGGCAAAATTCTTTTGGTTCAATTGTACTGCTCTCACATGATCTGAATACTGGTGAGATTACCGGTAAATATTCTTCTACAACAGGCTCTTCAGGTGTCTACTACGTTCGTGGTTATACGAATCCGGACGCTAGCGAAAACATCCCTCCTGTAAGCCTCACAATTCCATGGAGGACCATTGTCAAAGATACTGAGGCAACAAAACTTGACAATTCCCAATACTGGACTTCAATTATGTCTGGAAACTATGTACCAAGCAGAAATTCTTTGGCACTAATGAATGTCATAAGTTCTGCAATAGAATTTAAAGAAGTTGGGATAACAGAACCGGGTAACTATCCAGAATCTCTAGAATTCAAGAAACATAGTAGCTATTATCCATGTGGCGAGATCGAACCTGACTCAAAATATTACAATGGTCTTGCTGATTCTGCAACCCTATCTAGTTTAAGTAATAGTTTATTAATAGATGCTGGTTTTTGGTCAGTTTATAAAAATATTAGTTTAAAAGGAGAATTTAGTCAAAAAATAAATTTTCACGAGATTGAAAAAAATGATGGACTGAAGGAATTTGCTAAAGTTTCAGGAACAATCATAACAAATAAGGATCAGAGCCAACAATTTAAAGGAGAAGTTTCTTACCTCACTGAAGGAGGAAATGCATCACTCTCTATTGCTTATCAGGATAATGACGGTAATGTAGTTAGCTTGTCTGGTGTATTAAATACTGTCAAAAAAACATTAGAACTCATAGAGATTAATTCACAAGGAATTGAAGATTTAGAAAATATTTACATGGCAAATCGCATGTATAGCCATACATATAAATCCTTCAGCACTACTCACAATTAATTCACAACATCATGAAAAAATATATAATTACAATCGTAATGGCTGTATTGACTTGTACCATATCATTTGGACAAGATAAACAAATACTAAACATTCATATCAAAGCTAAATGGACAAATACTTATGGCTCTAAACTGAACATCAAAGAGTTCAACGAAGCATCAGGATATTTTACAGGAACATATACATCTCCTTCAGCGACTAGGAAAACAGATATATGTAGAGTGATTGGTTTCGTAGGAAAAAAAGATGATTATAAGCAAAGTGCTCCTATTTCAATTGCTGTTAATCATAAGGATATTGAAACCACCACAGGGGATTCCACAGAAAAAATGACGTCAACATTGACTGGACAACTTTTTGTAGATAATATTAGTGGTGAAATTATAATGGAATTGTACCAAAACCTACAAAACCCTGTAGATAATGTCAAGTCGGATCCTGATTTTCAGCATGCTGGAAATTATGGGCAGACCCTAACATTTACTATTGAAGGGGAGCCTGTTGACAATCCTGAATGGAAACCCTCACCTATTGTTGAGACCCCATATACAGGTGTATGGGATATCATCAATGAGGGTAAAGAAGGACATGTAAACATTGTTGCCATTAGCCAAGACCATGTTGTGCAAGCTACCTATACGGATACTGATGGAACACACCAGCTAAAAGGATTTATTGGAGACTACCAAACTAGTTCTGAACCTAAATCTATTGCATTGGCAGGATACAATCACGCAAACAATAAAGTAATGGGAATTACCGGTATGATTGGAGAAACACCAGCCATTGAGGATAGCTCTTTCGATATGGATGAAATATCCATTTCCGTAGCGCCTAAATTGGCACCTATCGAGATCACCATTAAAGACGAAGAAGGCGAGATCATATATAAGGAAAATCATCCAGAGGATCAGCCTTCAAAGACCATCAAAGTTGATGTAAAGCCAGTTGTAACACATACAATTGGTGTAAAACATACAGAGTCATGGGGTTTCTGGGACATGCTATTTAATTGGTTTTGGGGTCATAAAGATACGTTTAGCGTGAACGCAGGAGATGAAACACTACTCAGTGGTATCATAGGACTACAACCTAATATTCAATCATTTATCTCAGAAAAGAGAACAAACTCCATGACCACAACTGGTGACTTGGTATTCGATGCACTATTAATTACGGGACAATCAACATATATTAAACCTAATGAAACCCCTGCTTGCCAAACCCATTATTCCGCAACAAAAATAGATGGGATTTACATGACTGGACCAAAAGAAAATAAAGCGAGCATTGCATCTTTCGAATTGGATCAGTTCAAAAACCCATTAGCCAATTATGGTGCAACACAATGGACCTCTAACATTGCCGTGGGAACCAAAAAAGGAGGTGGAGACATCCTCAAATTTGGGGTAGACACTGGAGGAAACTTCAACTGGGCTAATTCTACGCAGTGCGAAACAGCAAGTTGTACCGACGACATTCATAACCAATTCAATCCTGCAACAAGTCCAACCTTTGAGTGGATCAATCAAAAAAGAGATTCTGTTTCTTGGGGTCCTTGGGGAAAAGGAGTTGCTAATACGGGTAGAGATGTATTGAAATTTTTGGATAATGAGCAAAACCCTAAAACTGATTTTAAATTAATTACATCCTTTCCGGACAATAATCAGTTCAAATATTTTTGGGATGGTGCACTCGCCATGCCGTCAAACAACATAAAGATGGTCGATAGTCTATCGATGTTCTTGGCTCGAATGATGAGCACAGGGGCACTCAAAATACAAAAAGAATTTCCTGTGAGCTTTGTTATAAATGACGAAAATGGAGATCTCCCATTTGGAGAAAAAGGTGGTAAAATTCAATTTGGAATTGAAGATGAAACGCTATACAACCCAGACAGTAAGGTCGTTATGCCATTTAAAAAATATCTTATCGGTGGATCAAGTGACGCGGTTTCTTATTTATGGACAACAGACCTAACAAGATTCGATATGGGAGGAACATCTTTTGGTCAAACATTAACCAGATTTTGCTTTGATAGTGGTTCATCTGCTATCAAAGGAGATGCTATAACTATGGCCAAAGCACTTGATTATGCAAACTATGCAAAACATACATACAATGAATACCCTGAAATGAACATTCAAATGGGAACCCTCTCAAAAACGGGAGAATTAGCAACATTTAAACTTACCCATAAAGAGTATGTAAAAAAAATTGAAAGAGGAGATAGTATCGGAAAGTATGTTCCTCAAATTCAAACATTAGACGGGGTAGATGAATTGCTCGTACAAGGAAGTACACTTATGGATCATATTTACACTGTGTTTGTCTATTTAATGCGTATCAATCCAAACATTCTAGATATTGAGATGTACGCAAAAGAAATACGCGCCTACAATAAAAAAGGAGGACCTGAAATTATTCAAATAGCACAGACATCGAAAAGTAAAGTAGCAGACGTAGCAGCTACGTTAGAAAGTAGTGGGGTTACCGTATATCCTAATCCGCTGCCAAAGTATTTGAGCATTCGCCTAACAAGTGAAACTGAAGAAGAAATACAAATTGTGTTCAGAGATTTGGCTGGACGCATGATTTATAAAACATCTCGAAAAGCAAGAATAGGGGCAAATCTATTCAATCTGAAAAATAGCATTACAGATCCTAGAAGCATACAACAAAAGATGGTGATTCTTTCCATTAGTAATGAAAGCGGAACTATTGATTTTAAAGAAAAACTACTTCTAGAATAATCTGAAGTAGTTCTTTTCAAAGTGTCATATGTAGTGCGCTATATATGACACTTTACTCATTATAACCTTGTAAATCAAACACTATAAATCATATGAAATTAACAACCATCGCTTATCCAGAAAAAGAAGCATATTACAACAAAGTATTGCTTTCAGAAACCAATGCAAAAACAACCACTACACTCGGCACGGTATTTCTCAAAAAAGGAACTAGAATACCTAGCAAAGGGTTTTCTAGACATCCCTTTAACGAAGTATCCATAATTATTGAAGGGTGTATTGAAATGCTGCATGAAGATAATAGTGTTGCTAGCTATTTAAAAAAAGGAACCGCTGTTTACATCAACGCTTTGGAACCGCAGGCAGGTAATGTTCTTGAAGACACGAAGCTTATTTATATCCTGAATGCTTCAAAATAACCACATATCAACACTAAAAAAACGATTATGAAAAAAATAGAAAACAAAGAAAATTGGCTAAGCATTGCCAGCATTTGGTTTGGCTGTATTGCCAGTTTACCAGCACTTTTAATAGGGAGTACCTTAATTGCGTCCTTAACATTATATGAAGCAATTTTAGTGGCCATTATTGGGTACTCATTCGTACTCGGATTTCTCTCATTATTAAGCGTAAAATCTGTTACCCACAGACTAAATGCCGTTGGACTGGCAGAAAGATCATTTGGACAAACAGGCTCTAAAATACTTGTGGGATTGATTATAGGTATTGCCTCCATGGTTTGGTTTGGTGTGCAAACCAATATTGCAGGCCTCGCTTTCTCAAACATGACACAAGAACTCTTTAATACCCCTTTCTCAATACCTATATCATCTTTCTTTTGGGGTTGTATTATGGTATTGACGGCTGTATTTGGTTTTACCTATATTAAATGGCTCAACTACATCGCGGTGCCAAGTATCATATTGCTTGTTATCGCAAGCCTTATCATAACCCTAGAAGGGATAAGTTTTACTGATTTAATTAGCTACACCCCTAAAGAAAAGATGCCTCTGCTAAAAGCCATTGGTATTGTGGTGGGGTTAATCGCGGTAGGCGGCGTTATTGCTCCTGATTACAATCGGTTTGCAGCAACACCCAAAGCTGCTGTTGTTGGTTCTGTAGTAGGCATGTTGCCCGCTGCTGTGGCATTTTTAACCATTGGTGCAATGCTTGCTATTGTAAAAGATACAGCAGATATTGTTGCTATATTTTCAGAAATAGGATTCCCTATCGCAGCCATGTCTGTACTTATTTTAATTACATGGACCTCAAATGTGATGAGCGCATACTCAGGAGGACTCGGCTTGAATAGTACCTTTCACTTATCAGAAAAAAACAGACCCTATACAACACTTGTGTTTGGACTCATTGGCACCTTTCTTGGCGTCGTAGGTATTTTAGACAAATTTACGGATGTTGCTATTATTTTATCTGCTATGATTCCACCCATTGCAGGGGTCATCATTGCAGACTATTATTTAAGAAAAAATAAACACGAAAAAACGTCCCACGCCTTCAATTGGATCGGTATTATTTCTTGGCTCGCAGGAGTTAGTAGTGTCTTTGTCTTGACATCAGATGCTAAAAACATTTTAGGAATTGTTGTTTCAGGATGCTGCTACAGTCTTTTACGTTGGTTGCTAAAAAAAGAAGCATCATTTCAATACAGACAACAATAATGATTTGATTTTCAAAATCCATCTCATTTATTTGATGTAATCTCCGAATATACTGCCTAAAACATTTTGACAAAAAAACTGATACTTAAAAAAGGAAAGTCCCTTGATATATCAAGGGTTTTCCTTTTTTCTTGTAAACACCTATCGTATCTCATTCCTTTTTGAAGGAAGAGGATGCCAAAAACACCATAAAATAAACAAAGTCCATTGATTGTTGCTATTTTGAACCTTGTAGATATCAATAGTAAAATGTAGGAAAAATATTACTTTTTAGTGCAAATTGCTTCGAATGAAGCAGCGACTTATTTCAGCAATCCTAATTGCATTAAGAATGAGTGGTTGTCAAAAAAATCTTGTTCTTGAACTACTTTTCCGTTCTTCATTAAAACCAGTGTAGTTCCGCTGATATTTACTTTCTTATTCGTTGCAGGAATTCCAAACATCTCACCATCGTGTGTCCCTTTAAAGTTCCAATGCTTTACAAGCTTATCTCCTTGTCCAAAGACATCTACAAATGTAAACTCAGCATCAGAAAACCCGGTCAAATAATTCGTATAATAGGCTCTAAATTCATCAATCCCAGTAATTTTTCCAGAAGCAGTAACAACCGTTACTTGTTCATCAAAAGCTTGAGTATTGATGGCTCCGCTATCTCTAGTCTCAAAAAACACGTTCCAAGTTGTCTTATAAGTGTTGATATTTCTTTCAACTTGTCCATTTGCTTTTTCTAAAGAATCACACTTTTCACTGGAAGATTGATTGCAGCTTGCGAATAGTAAAACTACAACCAGACTAAGTATATTTTTTTTCATGATGTCTGTTTTAATTAATTTCAACTAGGCACTAACCTAAAGAAACAAGTACTAGGCATTCAAGTACTGTATGCTTTAGATGTAAACCTCCCTTCTTCAAATATAAGAAATATCAATTTAATCCACTACTAATAAACAAATTAGCGCGATACAAGTTGATACTAGCTTCACTTTTCATAAGTAGAAAATCTAGTCAAGTGATACTCATCATAAGATGCAGGATTACAAGAACTACTGAATACAACATTACTAATTGCGACACCTTCTAATTCAAAAGAATACTAAAACAATTCTAAAAAAACACGTATCTTAAGAATTTTATTTTTAAGGATTCTTGCATGAAAACGAACCATTGGCACGAACGAATTCCGAATGCAGTCACCATGCTGTTTATGATTATTCTTAGTGTAACAGCATTGACATACATCATCCCTGCGGGTGAATTTAAACGCCTATTAATAGAAGGGAAAAACAGGGTAATCCCTGGTTCTTACGGCACCATACCTAATACACCTATCGGTTTTTTAGAGATGTTTACAGCGGTTCCTTTAGGATTCAAAGCCGCCATAGAAGTAATCTTTGTCGTATTTTCAGGAGGTATTATGTTTGGTGTTATGGAAGAAACCAAAGCAATAGAAAACGCTGTGGGCACTTTTATTCGTAACATTGGCCGAGAAAAAAAATACTTGGCAGTTGTCATTATGACTTTTATATACGGTGCTTTGGGTGTTTTTGTTGGTTACGAACACAATATCGCCTTAATACCTATTGCGGCAGTTGT
>JBELDQ010000094.1:0-8166 GCA_042094215.1 Polaribacter sp.
TTTGTAGCGAGGAGCAGATTTGAACTGCCGACCTCAGGGTTATGAATCCTGCGCTCTAACCAACTGAGCTACCTCGCCATCTTTGCGGCTGCAAATATAGGATAATTTTAGGTTCTTGCAAGACTTGTTTTTAATTTTTTTTAAATAGAATATTTAACTATATTGCTTTCAAATAATTAACAAATGTCAAAAATTAAATTTGAAATTGAATTTCCAATTCATGCATCTCCCAATATGCTTTATACCTACTTTGCAACTCCAGCAGGATTGGAAGAATGGTTTGCTGATAAAGTGAATTCTAGAGGAAAAATGATTACCTTTATTTGGGATGGAGTAGAAGAAGAGGCATCAATTCTTGCGAGTAAAAATGATCAAAGGATCAAATATAAGTGGGTAGAAAGTGAAGGAGACGAAAGTTATTTTGAATTTCGAATTGAAGTGGACGCACTCACCAAGGATGTTTCTTTAATGATCACAGATTTTGCAGATGATGAAGAAGAGGCAGAAGAGTCAAAAATGCTTTGGAAAAATCAAATTGATGAATTAAAACATACCATAGGAGCGTAGCTATTGCTATGCTTAAAAAAAGGCTTCATGCACACGTATGAAGCCTTTTTTTATTTAAACGAAAAAGTATATGGTTTATTCATAAGTTTTCAGTTAATTTTGCGGAGCATTTATTCAAATACATGATATGTTAAACTTTAATGGAAATCTTATCAGTCAGTCGGCGTTTTCAATGACTTCTAACAATAGAGCATTTAAATACGGAGATGCCATATTTGAAACGCTTTGCGTTCAGAACAATACTATTGTTTTTTGGGAAGATCATTATTTTCGTTTAATGGCATCTATGCGGATGTTGCGCATGGAAATTCCAATGAAATTTACTTTAGAATTTTTGGAAGAAGAGATTTTAAAAACGCTGCCACTTCAAGAAGGGTTTTCTTCCTTCAGAGTGCGACTTTCTATTTATAGAAAAGATGGAGGTTTTTATACACCTGTAACCAATGAAGTAGATTTTTTAATTGAAGCTTCAGAAAATGTATACCAGAAGAAAAAAGAATATCGTATTGATCTGTTCAAAGATTTTTATAATTATTCGGGGTTGCTCTCAACAGTGAAAACGACCAATAGGATGTTAAACACATTGGCGAGTATTTTCATGGTAGAGAACGACTTAGACAACTGCATTATTTTGAATGAAAGAAAAGGAATTGTTGAAGTAACAAATGCAAATATCTTTATTGTAAAAGGGAATGAAATAAAGACACCTTCGCTCGAGGAAGGGTGTATAAAAGGGATTGTTAGAAAAAAAATTATTGAAATTTTGAATAAGAACGAAACGTATTCAATAACAGAGACTCCTATTTCTCCTTTTGAAATGCAAAAGGCAGATGAAGTGTTTGTTACGAATGCGATTATGGGCGTTCAACCAGTCACAAGGTACCGAAAAAAAGAATATGCTACCAAAGTTGGAAAGAAGCTTGCTTCTAGCTTAAAACTTCTTCAGATAACTGGGACCTCATTAGTTTAATTGAATATCACTTGGGGCGTTTGCCCATATTTTATATTGCCCTCCTTTTTGCAGCAATTTGTTTTTCCAAATAGTTGTGTCATCAGTAGTTAAGATATTAGGGAAATCGTTTGCAGAGATAAACCAAGAATCGGTCTCTAGCTCCCCTTCTAATTGATTTGCATCCCAACCAGAGTACCCTAAGAAAAAACGAATGTCACTACTTTTTAATTGCTGATTGTTTAAAAGCTCTTTTAAAGATTCGAAATTTCCACCCCAGTAAATGCCATTGTCAACCTCAATGCTGTCTGGAATTAAATTCGGTGCTTGGTGTATAAAGTATAAGTTGTCTTGTTCTACAGGCCCTCCTTGATATATGGTGAATGTACAGTCAATCTCGGGAATTAAGTCTTGCACACTAAAGCCCAATGGCTTATTTATAATAAAACCAATAGAACTTTTAGCACTGTGCTCTGTTAATAGAACGATGGATCTATTAAAAGAGTTGTCATTTAAGATGGAAGGTTGCGCAATAAGCAATCTTCCTTTTTTGGGTTGTGTCATAGCCATACTTAAATATAAGTACTTTTTACTAATAAAAAAAACTCTTCCATGCAATAGAAGAGTTTTTCAATACAGTATTGTTGTATTTTTAGTTTACTGCGTCACTTAATCCAGCACCTGCTTTAAACTTCACAACATTTTTGGCAGCAATTTGGATCGTTTTACCAGTCTGTGGGTTTCTTCCTGTTCTTGCAGCTCTATTAGATACTGACCAAGTTCCCCATCCTACTAAAGATACTCTACCTCCACCTTTTAAGGCAGTAGTAACGTTAGACATTAAAGATTCTAAGCCAGCCTTTGCAGCAGCTTTTGAAATTCCTGCATCAGCAGCCATTGCATCGATTAAATCTGATTTGTTCATGATTTGTAAATTTTTAAAATTAATTGATTTGATATTTCGCTTAACTAAGCTAAACAAATATAGCAGGAATAAGGGTTCATGCAAGAAAAGGGCCTAAAAAAACGAGTTTTTGTTAATAAATGAAGCCCAATTGTTAATAACCAACTAAAAAAAAAGGCTTTAATCACAAAAAGCCCATCAATAAAGGGGTTTACGCCATTCTTGCATCGGTAGAAAATTGAAAACCATTTAGCAAGCTTTGCATATCCATTTTCTTTTTACCCGATAGCTTTATTTCATGAATCATTAAGTAACCATCTATGACCGCCACTTTTAACGATTTTTTTGAGGTGGTTATATTGCCAATCCTCTCTGCATGCTTTTCGTAGAGTTCCTCAACTTTATATAATTTTGCTGTAATTTCTTCGTCGTTTGTGTGTATGTTGGTCCACGCAGCTGGATATGGATTCAAACCTCTTACTTTATTATAGATTTCATTTAATGGAGCGCTCCAATCAATCTTACAGTTTTCTGGAAACAACTTGTAGGCTGTTTTTTCTTCTAAGGCAGGCTGTTTGAACGTTGTAACAGTATTGTTTGCTATGTGTTGTATAGTTTCTAAAACGAGATCAGCTCCAAGATACATTAATCTGTCGTGCAGCTCTCCAACAATTTCAGTTGCTCCAATAGGTGTTTCTTTTTGTAAAATAATTTCACCAGTATCAATTTGGTCATCTATAAAAAAGGTAGTAACCCCGGTTTTGTGTTCGCCATTCATAATAGCCCAGTTAATAGGAGCAGCACCGCGATATTCAGGTAATAGGGAGGCATGTAAGTTAAATGTTCCATAGGTTGGCATATTCCAAACAACTTTTGGCAGCATTCTAAAGGCAACTACAATTTGTACATTGGCTTTGAGGTCTTCTAAATTCTTAATAAAATCAGCATCCTTCAAATTGGTAGGCTGAAGTATGTTTAAGTTTTGGGAAAGCGCATACTTTTTAACCGCAGATTGATTTAGTTTTCTTCCACGACCCGCAGGTTTATCAGGAGCTGTAATTACCCCTACGATATCATAATGGTTTTCTACTAGACTTTTTAGAATGGTCACCGCAAAATCAGGTGTTCCCATAAATACAATTCGTATATCTCTCATTTATTTTAGATAATATTGATTGAGGTTGTTTATACTAATAATCTCTTCAGAGACCAAGTATCGCAAATTTAGTAAAATGCTTGCTTCAGTAGAAGAAATATGATGGCATATTTCATGCGAACTTGCAACCTTTTGATGTTTTAAATAATCTAAAATATCTTTAGATATGCTAGTTTTTATAGGTCTTTTCTCTAAACACACATCACATATGCCGCAATCAGCTTCTGACGTTTCATTGAAATATGATAAAATTTGAGAACTTCTACAAACTGAGTTATTTTTTACGAGTAGCAACATGTCTTTACATTTCTTTATTTTTTGTTGCATATGCTGTGCTATGTTTTTAGAAATGCTATTAATTGTTTTGTCATCTTCTCGAGGGATAAGAAAAGTTAACTCCGCATTTTTACTGGCTTTTTTGTAGTCGATGATCTGCTCTGAATGCAACTGCTCTAAAATCGAAACAACTTGTGATGATAGTAGCCCTGCTTTTCTAGACAGCCAAAATTCATTTATTTTTGTTTCTTGTTCAAAGAGACCTCCATAACTCCGCAATAAGAGTTCGATGAGTTTACTTGAATTTTTGTGAGCCTTGCGGTAGGCGAGCACCTTGGTACTGCTTGCTAAAAATTGGATGGTAGATTTTTTGTTATAGTCAGCAGAGATGTTCAGCACAGCATTGTTGTGAAGCATTCTTATGGCCGTGTCAACTTTTACAGCGCTATAGGCATATGTATTGCAAAATTGGAGCAAGTTAAACTCAAAACTTTTGTCGAGAAGTTCACCATTTGCAATACGATAGTATTGAAAGAGTGATTTGTAGATGCTCTTTACTTCTTGAATAGAAGGCAATGTATTCTTAACTTTCTCTAATGATAATCGTATGTCATTGGCATTGTACAATACAGCAGAAAATGCTTTATCGCCATTTCTCCCTGCTCTTCCTGCCTCTTGAATGTAATTTTCTATGCTGTTTGGAAGGTCTACGTGCACAACAACTTTAACGTTGCTTTTATCAATACCCATTCCAAAAGCATTGGTAGCAACCATAATGGGTGTTTTTTCTGCCATCCAATTGTCAAAAGCTGTTTGCTTTTCAACACGTGTCAAACCTCCATGATAATAGCTCGCATTGAAATTAGCTGCTTTTAAGAAGTTGGCAATCTCTTTTGTTTTATTTCTACTATTGGTATACACAATACTAGGCGCTCTTGTTTTTTTGCAAATTTGAAGTAAACGTCCTAGTTTATCTTCTGTATTAAAAAACTGATACGCCAAGTTACCTCGATGAAAAGATTTTTTGAATACCGTTACAGTTTTTAACGCCAAGTTTGTAGAGATGTCTTTTAAAACGTTTGCAGTTGCTGTTGCAGTTAACGCAATAATTGGAGCTTCGGGTTGCAGTTCTTTGAGTATCGTAATATGTCTGTAAGAAGGCCTAAAATCATGACCCCATTCAGAAATACAGTGTGCTTCATCGATGGCAATTAAATTCACAGGTAATTGCTTGATTTTTTCTTGAATGAATCTAGATTGCAGTCTTTCTGGAGAGATGTATAAAAATTTGTAATTGCCAAATCTTATATTGTCGAACTGAACTATTAACGCATCTTGATCAGTTCCAGAAACCAAAGTGAGTGCCTTTATACCTTTTTCATTTAATGTATCTACTTGGTCTTGCATTAAAGCAATAAGAGGAGATATCACAATACAAATACCTGGTGTTATCATTGCTGGTACTTGAAAACAAACAGATTTACCTCCCCCTGTAGGCAAAAGTGCTATGGTGTTTTCTTTTCGCAATACAGCTGCAATTATTGCTTCTTGCGGAGCTCTAAATGCGTCGTGATTCCAGTATGTTTTGAGTATCTCTAAAGGATGTGTCATATTTCGCGTTAAAGCGAATCTAAAATAAAATCAGCTCTTTCTTTTACCGTACCAAAAGGTACTGTTATTATGTCATATCCAATGTCAAGATACGTTTTTTTTAGGTGGTGGTTAATTTCTGTAGCAATTTCAAAACTTTCATAGCGCTCATTATCAGAAACAAAAATTTCTTTCCAAGGTGGTAGCATAAAAACTTTTTGGTACTTATAAGCCTTACTTTTTTCAATGAAATAGGCAGGGTATTCTGTATTTGAGTAATTCATATATGCATGTGCATCGGGAATGCCCCTATCAAAAAATACAATCTGCTCGTTGCATGTATCTGCCTCCTTGTATTGTTTTTCTCGGCCCTCTAACAAAAGTTTACTGAATAATAAAGGATCGGTTAAGAACAGCTGATCTATTCCCTTTTTTTGAGCTTCTTTAATAATCTCTCGGGATATTTCTGGCTTGCAATGAAAACCCCTTGAAATTAATTCATTTAAAACAGTTGATTTTCCCGTTCCAGGACCTCCAATGATAACTATTTTTTGTTGCATCTCGCAAAAATAATGGATTCTATCAATAAAAATAAGAATATAATGTAATTTTGTGTCAATTATAAAAGTAAATCAAATTAGAATGAGTGATAAAGCAGCATTTTATATAAAGTTAAAAGAGAGTTTAGACAATACCACTAAATTTCCAGCAGACTATTTATATAAGTTTATCGTCCCCGCAACAGGCAATGGCGTTGAACAAATAGAAGCATTATTTAAGAATAAAAAAGCAGCTATTTCTACGAAAGCCTCCAAAACAGGAAAATACATTAGTACCTCGGTAAAAGTAAAGCTATCATCTTCTGATGAGGTCATCTCTTATTACAAACAAGCAGCTGCCATCGAAGGGATAATTTCCTTGTAAATTTGATTCAAAACCAATGAAAAATTTTTTTACAATTCTTTGCGTTTTTATCTCATCATTGATGCATTCGCAGCAGGATTCTGATGTTTTATTTACCGTAGACACGACCGATGTATCTGTTTTAGAGTTTAAAAACATGTACGAAAAGAACCTATCGCTGCTCGTTGATGATGCTCAAAAAGACGTGCAAAACTATTTAGATTTGTACATCAAATTTAAGTTAAAACTAGCTGAAGCTAGGCGTTTAAAACTAGATGCTACCAGAAGTTATAAGAGAGAAATAGAGACCTATAAAAATCAATTAATTGCACCGTATTTACGAGATACTACTTTTATAGAAAATCGAATAAAAAAGGCCTATTACAGAACTAAGTATAAGGTCAATGCAAGTCATATTTTGGTGAAAATTCCTAAAGGAGTTTTAAAAAAAGATACGCTGCAATTTTATACAAAAATTATGAATGCTCGAAAAGCGATAGTATCAGGTGATACATTCTCTGAAGTAGCACTGCAATATTCAGATGATGAATCGGTAACATCAAATTTAGGAAACTTGGGATATTTTACAGCGTTTAAAATGGTACATCAATTTGAAGACGTGGTATATGAGACGCAAATAAATGAGGTTTCTAGACCATTTAGAACACGTTTTGGCTATCACATTGTGCAGGTGAATGACCTGCAGTTGTCTGATGGAGAAGTAGAAGTTGCCCATATTTTAATAACAGATAAATCAACAAAGGGGAAGCAGCAGATAGACAGCGTTTATTTAAAGTTGCTTGATGGTGAGGATTTTAACACATTGGTTTTGAATTATTCGAAAGACAATAGCTCAATCTCCACGAAAGGGAAATTACCGAAATTTGGTGTTGGTCGCATGTTACCGTCTTTTGAAGATAAGGCTTTTGAGTTAGATAAAGAAGATGAATTTACAAAGCCTTTTTTGACGAAGTTTGGATGGCATATTGTAAAACTTATAAAAAAATATCCCGTAAAATCTTTTGAAGAAATGAAGCCCGAGCTCACAAATAAAGTGAATGCAAGCGGGGGAGCAAGACTTTCTGATGCTGTAATGTTAGATAAACTTAAAAGGAAGTATAAAATTAAATTTCATGAAAAAGCTCAGAAGGTATTTGAATCTAATGATATAAGGGCTAGTAGTACAGATTTGAACGATACATTGCTTACAATTAACAACAAGCAAATTGCACAGTATGTCTTTTTTGAGTATATTAAAAACAGGAGGCATAAACCAATTTCACTCCTATTTGAGGAGTTTGTAAATCAAGAGGTCCTGCATTATTTTAAAGAAAACTTAAGATATACAGAACCAAAATTTGCGAGAATGTTACAGGAATATGAGGAAGGATTGGTTGTTTTTGATTTAATGCAAGCGCAAGTTTGGGGAAAATCAACAACTGATTCAGAAGGATTGAACGCGTATTTTGAAGCGCAAAAGAAGAACTACGGTTTTACAGATATGTCAAGTAATAAAGGACTTGTTATGAGTGATTATCAGAATTATCTAGAGGCTAATTTGATAAAAGAACTAAAGCGTAAATATAGTTTTAAAATACATCAAGATGTATTGAAAGAACTTAGAATATATTATAAAGAAAATGACTAAAAACCTATTGCATATTTGTCTTTGTTTGATTTTTATCTCCTGTCAATTTTTTGATGTTGAGAAAAAAAATGAAAAAAGAGAGACGCCAATAGCACAAGTGTATAATTTGTTTCTATATCAAAGAGATATGGTGAAGTTAATGCCAAGAAATATCTCAAGTAAAGATAGTTTGT
>JBELDQ010000095.1:0-8156 GCA_042094215.1 Polaribacter sp.
CAAAGGACTGCTGATTCCTGAAGATATTGGACGGTATTATTTAGATCTTCAAGAAAAAGATCTTGTCACCAGATTGGCGCTCGTACATCAGCGCTTTTCTACCAATACATTTCCTGCTTGGGGCTTGGCCCAACCCTTTCGATACATGTGCCACAACGGAGAAATCAATACATTACGAGGCAATGTGAATCGCATGAAAGCGCGGGAAGAAATTATAAAGAGCCCCTTGTTTGGTGATGATATAAAAAAGATTTTCCCAATTGTTAGTGATGGAAAATCAGATTCTGCTTCCATGGATTTGGTAGTAGAACTTTTGTTAATGACAGGAAGATCACTACCAGAAGTAATGATGATGATGGTGCCCGAAGCATGGGAAAAACACAAAACAATGGATGCTGATAAAAAAGCGTTTTACGCCTACAACTCCTGTATCATGGAGCCTTGGGACGGACCTGCATCCATTCCCTTTACCGATGGAAATTACATCGGTGCTTTGCTTGATAGAAACGGACTGAGACCCTCGAGATATACGGTAACAAAAGACGGATTTGTTGTGATGTCATCAGAAATTGGTGTTGTGGATATCGCTCCTGAAAATGTGGTAAAGCATGGAAGACTGGAACCAGGTAAAATGTTTTTGGTAGACATGAATGCAGGTAACATCATCGAAGACGAAGAGATTAAAAGCGCAATTGTTTCTAAACATCCTTATAAAAAATGGGTATCAGATCATATGCTCCCCTTAGCTGAGGTGCCATACACAGGGAATATGTGTGCGTTAGAGCCCACCAATTACAAAACGAGACTGCGTGCTTTTGGCTATACGCTAGAAGACATCTCTACGCTCATAAATCCAATGGCTCTCAATGCCAAAGAGGCTATAGGCTCTATGGGAACTGATACGCCATTGGCCGTGTTATCTGACAACCCTCAATTACTTTATAATTATTTCAAGCAATTGTTTGCACAGGTAACCAATCCTCCTTTAGATGGAATTCGAGAAGCCATTATCACAGACATTAGTTTGGCTATTGGAGGAGACAGAAACATCTTTGATGTGATTCCAGAGCAAGCTAAAAAATTAGTCATTCAAAATCCGGTCATTTCAAATGAAGATTTAGACAAACTAAAACACATTGAACATCCAGATTATCATGCCATCACCATTCCTATATTGTATCCTATATTACAGGGTGTTAACGGCTTGGAGGAAGCCTTAGATCAACTCATACTCTCTTGCGAAAAAGCGGTAAACAATGGCGCCAATATCATTATTCTATCTGATAGAAATATCGACAAAAAAAACGCTCCAATCCCTGCATTGCTCGCGTGTTCTTATATCAATCATTCTTTAAACAAACTTCAGAAAAGATCAAAGTTCGGCATTGTTATCGAAACAGCAGAAGCAAGAGAGCCACATCATTTTGCATGCTTATTTGGTTATGGCGCAAGTGCCATAAACCCTTATTTGGTCAATGAAATTATTGCCAATCAAGTAAAGGAGAAGGTGCTAAAAGACATCGATGAAGATACGGCCATTGAGAACTATAATACCGCCATAGGAAAAGGGATCCTAAAGATTATGAATAAGATAGGCATCTCCACATTGCATTCTTACAGAGCCTCTCAAATATTTGAAGCCTTGGGATTAAAAAAAGCATTCATCAAAAAATACTTTCCAAACACACCTTCCAGGATTGGTGGAATTGGATTGGTAGTTATAGAAAAAGACATTCAACAACGCTTTGACAATGCCTTTAAAAAAGAAGCATTTAAAAGTGTTTTAGATTTAAAAATAGGCGGAGATTATCGTTGGAGAAGAAACGGAGAACGTCATCTATTTAATCCCACAACCATCTCAAAATTACAGCAAGCCGTCCGTTCAAAAAGCTCGGAAACCTATCAAGAATACGCCGATAAAATAAACAATCAATCGAAACATCTCATGACCTTAAGAGGACTGTTTGAGTTTCAAAATCTCGATCCGATTTCTATTGATGAAGTAGAGCCTTGGACTGCCATTGTGAAACGTTTCAAAACAGGGGCCATGTCTTACGGTTCTATTAGCCAGGAAGCACATGAAAACTTAGCGTTGGCAATGAATAAAATTGGAGGAAAAAGCAATTCTGGTGAAGGAGGAGAACACAAAGATCGATTTAAAAAAGAACCCAATGGCGATTGGAAGAATAGTGCTATTAAACAAGTAGCCTCTGGTAGATTTGGTGTGACTAGCAATTACTTAACCCATGCACAAGAAATTCAAATTAAAATGGCACAGGGTGCAAAACCTGGAGAAGGCGGACAGTTACCCGGAGAAAAAGTAGTGCCATGGATTGCAGAAGTTAGAAATTCAACACCTTATGTTGGACTTATTTCACCACCACCACACCATGATATCTATTCTATTGAAGATTTAGCACAACTCATCTACGATTTAAAAAATGCCAATAGAGCAGCAAGAATCAATGTAAAGCTCGTCTCAAAAGTGGGTGTTGGTACCATCGCAGCAGGGGTGGCGAAAGCAAAAGCAGATGTTATTTTAATTTCTGGCTTTGATGGTGGTACAGGAGCCTCTGCATTGACCTCTCTAAAACATGCAGGTCTGCCGTGGGAACTCGGGTTAGCAGAAGCACAACAAACCTTAGTGTTAAATAATTTGAGAAGTAGGGTTGTTTTAGAATGTGATGGACAATTAAAAACAGGAAGAGATGTTGCCATTGCTTGCCTGTTGGGTGCTGAAGAATTTGGTTTTGCTACCGCACCCTTAGTAGCCTCTGGATGTATTATGATGCGCGCATGTCATTTAAACACCTGTCCGGTGGGCATTGCAACTCAAGACCCTGAACTCAGAAAAAACTTCAAAGGCACCCCAGAACACGTGATCAATTTTATGCATTTTGTAGCGGAAGAAATGCGACAGATCATGGCGCAATTGGGCTTTAGAACTATAGACGAAATGGTTGGCCAATCTCAGAAAATCAATGCCAATCCTGCAGTAGCTCATTACAAGGCCAAGGGTGTGGATATTTCAGCAATTCTACACCAACCAAAAATGACTAAAGAAACCGTTGTACGAAATACAGAAACACAAGACCATCAATTAGACGATGTGCTTGATATACAATTGTTAGATGCAGTGAGTATTGCTATTAAGCATAAGAAAAAAACCACATTAAACTATAACATTAAAAATACAAATAGAAGTTTAGGCGCTATTATTAGCAATGAAATTTCGAAACGTCATGGAGAGGATGGATTGCCCGAAGACACACTGAATTTAAACTTTTCGGGGTCTGCCGGGCAAAGCTTTGGCGCTTTTGCAACAAAAGGAATGACCCTAAAACTAGCGGGAGAAACAAATGATTATCTAGGAAAAGGACTCTCTGGTGCCAAAATAATCGTCAAAAAACCAGCCGAAGCTTCCTTTTTAGCTCAAGACAATATTATTGTTGGGAATGTCTGTTTTTATGGAGCCGTATCGGGAGAAGCCTATATCAACGGAATTGCCGGTGAACGATTTGCTGTTCGAAATTCAGGAATTACTGCGGTTGTTGAGGGAGTTGGTGATCATGGATGTGAATACATGACCGGTGGAAAGGTGATTATTCTGGGTGCAACAGGAAGAAATTTTGCCGCTGGTATGAGTGGAGGGATTGCCTATGTCTATGATAAAAAGAAAACATTCGCAGCTGATCTTTGTAATTTGGAAATGGTGGATTTAGATCCTTTATCTCTTGAAGATTTACAAGAAGTAAAGACACACATCGAAAAACACGCTGCCTATACCGATAGTGTATTGGCAACAGCACTATTGAAAAATTGGAATAGCTGTCAGAAAGACTTTATCAAGGTATTTCCGAAAGATTATAAAAAAGCATTAGAACGCAGCAATACGAGTCACGAAAATAAATTAACAGCATAAATTTTACAGCATGGGGAAATTAGGAGGATTTAAAGAGTTTCTGAGAAAAGATGAACGTAACATTGCTGTAAAAGAGCGGGTTCAACATTACAACGAGTTTACAGTTCCATTAGCAAAAAAAGAAGTCAAAGAACAAGGCTCGAGATGCATGGATTGTGGCATTCCCTTTTGTCACAGTGGATGTCCACTGGGAAATTTAATACCCGATTTCAATGATATGATCCATCGAGGAGAATGGAAAAAAGCATCAGAAATTTTGCATGCAACCAATAACTTTCCAGAATTTACAGGACGACTCTGTCCTGCTCCATGCGAAAAAGCATGTGTCTTAGGACTCATAGAAGACCCGGTATCTATTGAAAATATCGAAAAGAACATTGTAGAAAATGCGTTTGCCAACAAATGGATTGTTCCCTTAATTCCCAAAACAAGAACAGGTAAAACAGTAGCCGTTATTGGTTCTGGACCCGCAGGATTGGCCACTGCACAACAACTCAATAGAGCTGGTCATATCGTAACCGTTTTTGAACGAGATGATGAAATTGGTGGCTTGTTACGTTACGGGATTCCTAATTTTAAACTGGAGAAGCATATCATAAACAGACGCGTGAACATACTAGAACAAGAAGGTATTATTTTTAAAACCAATGTGCATGTTGGGGTTACCTATGACATTAAGAATTTAGAGTACTTTGATGCCATTGTTTTATGCGGTGGGGCTACCCAAAAAAGAACGCTACCCATACCAGGCATCGAGTCAAAAGGTGTTGTGCAAGCCATGGATTTTTTAACACAACAAACCAAACGCGTATTCCAAAAGAACATTGAAGGTGAAGAAGTATTCGCTACAGATAAACATGTGATTGTGATTGGTGGCGGTGATACAGGCTCAGATTGTGTTGGTACTTCCAACAGACAGGGAGCATGTTCTGTTACAAATTTTGAGATCATGCCAAAACCACCAATTACAAGAGATACGAGCACGCCTTGGCCCTTTTGGCCACTCCAACTAAAAACAAGTTCTTCTCATGAAGAAGGCTGTGATCGCAATTGGTTGATACATACCAAAGAATTCATGACCAATGATAAAGGGATATTAACAGCACTCAAAACGGTACAAGTTCAATGGGAAATTACCAAGGGACAAAGACCTAAATTAATTGAGATTGAAAACTCAGAAAAAATTTGGCCTTGTGACTTAGCACTACTTGCATTAGGCTTTACCGGTCCAGAAAAGACGTTGAGTGAGCAGCTAGGCATACAACTCGACGCCAGAACAACTCTGAAAGCAAAAAATTACCAGACCAATGTTCCTCATATTTTTACAGCTGGTGATATGCGCAGAGGACAATCTTTAATTGTTTGGGCCATTTCTGAGGGCCGTGAAGCTGCACGAAACGTAGACCTCTATTTAATGGGAAAAACCTATTTACCAACAAAAGGAAATGAAGAACACCCATCAGCTTAAAAAAACAGCGTATTCCTCTCAAGGAGGCACATCATAAAAAACGCCCATGTAGGGAAACAAACACATCATTAATCATGTCAACACTTCCAAAATTAGCACGGTTTCAAGAACATGTTGAAGCAAAATTTAAAATATTCAATAGTATCTTCATGACACTCCCTTTCGGCAGCATTGCCAAAACGGGGGTTTTATTGCCCTTGTTTCATGAAACCTGTAAAATAGGGTTCGAAAAAGGTGAAGATCCAACAACCATTGTCACTACTTTCTTTAGTAAATACCAAGCGCGAAGAGATCAAAAGAGTCAGTTGAATTTATTGTTTCGCTTTATTCAATACATAGAAAGACAAGTGGTCTTGTTCGATGCTATTGAAGATGCTGCTTTTCCAATTGTTAACAATATGGATGGTATTGGTACACTACGCAGTATAAAGGAGTCTGCTCAAGCCAATGGGCGTATTGATGAACTTCGAGAATACCTAGACATCTTTAAAGTTCGTATTGTATTAACGGCACATCCCACACAATTCTATCCTGGTTCTGTTTTGGGCATCATTACAGACTTGACCAAAGCAATCGAACAAAACGACGTATCAACAATAAAGACATTACTTGCGCAATTAGGAAAAACACCATTCTTTAAGCATCAAAAACCAACGCCTTATGATGAAGCCATCAGTTTAATTTGGTATTTAGAAAACGTATTCTATGATGCATTCGGAAAAATATTTGACTATATACAACAAAATATATTTGATGATGAACCCATCTATAATGAGATTATTACTATTGGATTTTGGCCAGGCGGTGATCGTGATGGAAATCCTTTTGTAACGCCAAATATCACATTAAATGTCGCCAACAAACTCAGAGAAACCATCTTCAAAAATTACCATAAAGACCTCAAAAAATTAAAACGGAAATTGACCTTTAAAGGCATCCAAGAACGAATCTCGTTGTTAGAAAACCTGGTTTCTCAGCATGCACTATCTACAGAAAACACGCTCACGTTACACGATTTTAAACACAGCTTAGAGGATATCAAACAAGAACTCATTCAAGAACATCATTCTTTGTATGTTTCTGAAATCAATAGTTTACTCAATAGAGTACATCTCTTTGGATTTCATTTTGCTGCTCTGGACATCAGACAAGATAGTAGAGCACACCAAAAGGTATTTCAAACAGTTGTTGCCAATGAACTCAGAAACAACTCTGGTGTTTTTCCAGAAAATTACGATCATTTAACAGCTTCAGAACAAGTCATTGTACTTTCTAACATTACCGGAAGCATCACGCTTTCGGACTTTACAGACGAGACGGTTCACAATACACTAAAAACAATTGAAACTATAAAGACCATACAACTGCGCAATGGTGAACAGGCCGCCAACCGATATATTATTAGCAACAATCAAAGTGCCTTGCATGTAATGCAGCTTTATGCAATGCTAAAACTTGTCGCTTTTCAGGATGCCCTTACCATTGATATTGGTCCGTTGTTTGAGACCATCACAGATTTAGAAAATGCAGCAACTGTAATGGATGAATTGTATGCCAATGCAGCGTACAGACAACATCTAACAAGAAGAAATAACAAGCAGCACATCATGCTTGGTTTTAGTGATGGTACAAAAGATGGTGGTTATTTAATGGCCAATTGGGCCATCTTCAAGGCAAAGGAGCGCCTCACCAAAATAGCCTTGCAGTATGGTATCACAGTACTCTTTTTTGATGGTCGCGGAGGACCACCTGCCAGAGGAGGTGGAAAGACACATCAATTTTATGCATCATTAGGTCCAACAATTGAAGCAAAGGAAATACAACTCACCATACAAGGACAAACGATAAGTTCTAATTTTGGTACAAAAAATTCTTCACAATACAACTTAGAACAATTGATAAGCTCTGGTCTATCGAATCAACTCAACAATCAGCACCATGTACTCAGTAAGGAATCAATTGCAGTGATGGACCATTTAGCGAATCTAAGTTTACAAGCGTATGTCAACTTTAAAAAGCATCCACAATTTTTACCCTATTTGGAACATATGAGTACCCTCAACTATTATGCAAAAACCAATATTGGTAGTCGTCCTTCGAAGCGAGGTTCGTCTAACGACCTTGTATTTTCCGATTTGAGAGCCATCCCTTTTGTAGGTTCATGGAGCCAATTAAAGCAAAATGTACCTGGATTTTTCGGTATAGGAACCGCATTACACTACTATGAAGATACGAATCAATTTGACAAAGTACGCGACCTGTATACCCATTCTAACTTTTTTAAGACATTGATCGAAAACAGTATGATGTCGTTGTCAAAATCATTTTTTCCATTGACAACCTATATGAAAGAGGATCCCATATATGGAGACTTCTGGACCTTAATTTATACAGAGTATGAAATGAGTAAGCGCTTGATTTTAAAATTAACAGGATACACCACCCTCATGCAAAATGAACCCGCTGGAAAAGCGTCTATTGATGTAAGAGAATCTATTGTCTTACCCTTGCTGACCATACAGCAGTATGCCTTAAAACAAATCAAGACATTAGAAAAAGACCCTAAAAAAAACGCCGCAAGCATAGCCATTTATGAAAAAATGGTCACAAGATCTTTGTTTGGTAATATCAATGCGAGTAGAAACTCTGCATAAGTTCTATCCCCTTTCTAGTACTAGCGAGCATTTATGGTTGTAGCTGTTATATTTAAATTTAGCACAAAAAAAAACCTCAATCATTTCAGATTGAGGTTTTAAAAGAAAGGCA
>JBELDQ010000096.1:0-1219 GCA_042094215.1 Polaribacter sp.
AGTATTGATGATTCAATATTAACTAACATTTATACATAATGAAAAGAATTACACTCGTATTACTTGCATTGTTCAGCATAAGTCTGTCCTTTGCACAAAGTACCGTAAATGGTACCATTACAGATTCCAACAATGAACCGCTTCCAGGAGCAAATGTTATTGAAAAAGGAACTACAAACGGAACATCAGCTGATTTTAATGGGAAATTTTCATTAAATGTAAAAGAGGGAGCTGTTCTAGTGGTTAGCTTTGCAGGCTTCGAACAAAAGGAGGTTGCTGTCAAAGGTAGATCAAATATCACTATTGTGTTGTCAGAAGGTCTACAATTGGATGAAATTGTAATTACAGGAAACAGAACTAAACCAAGAACGATATTGGATTCACCTGTGCCAATTGATAACATTGATGTAAGTGAATTACAAAAAAGTGGAAAACCTACTTTAGACAGAATGTTAACTTTTAAAGTACCTTCTTTCAACTCTCAGAATCAAGCAATTTCAGATGCAACTGCGCATTATGATCCAGCTGATTTAAGAGGAATGGGACCTAGTAGAACATTGGTGTTAATTTATGGAAAGCGTAAAAATCAAAGTGCACAGGTATATTTAAATAGAACTCCAGGTAAAGGTGAAGTTGGTGTCGATTTAAAAAGTATTCCAACTGCTGCTATAGAGCGAGTTGAAGTATTGCGTGATGGTGCTTCTGCACAATATGGATCTGATGCAATTGCTGGTGTAATTAATATCATCTTAAAGAAAGATGCAGAATTTTCTACATTTTCTTCAAAAGCAGGTATTACCTCAGAAAAAGATGGTTTCAATTTCTCTGCTGACTATAATACAGCTTTTGATTTTGGTGAAGGAGGTTTTGTGAATTTAACGTTAGGTTATTACAAGCAAAGTATTACGAATAGAGCTGGTATAGCTGCAGACGTTGGAAGTACACCAAGAGATATCGCGTGGTTGGCTAATAATCCAACTGCAAGTATGACTGTGGGACAGCCAGAAATGGAAAAAGGAGACTTGTTTATTAACATGGAGCACCCATTAGGTGATAATGCAACGCTATATTCATTTCACGGATATACCTCTAGAATTGGAAAAAGTTTTGCATATTACAGAGCTCCATACTGGAGAAATGATGTAGCAAATGCAAATTTTATCACATCTAACCCTGAAGATTTTATTGGATATCAACCTACTTTTGAAACAGAAATTAA
>JBELDQ010000096.1:1319-8151 GCA_042094215.1 Polaribacter sp.
CATCTAACCCTGAAGATTTTATTGGATATCAACCTACTTTTGAAACAGAAATTAAAGACCACATCAATTCTGCAGGAATTAGATTTGCTTTGAATGAGAAGTGGAATGCTGATGCTAGTGTTACTTTTGGATCAAATGACGTTTTTTATACAGTAAATAACTCTGTAAATAGAGATTATTTAGCAGATAATGGAAATTCTCCAAGAACCTTCAAACCCGGTGGATACAGACTTACAAATGTAATTGGTAACTTCGATGTATCTGGATTATTGTCAGAACAAGTAAGTGTTGCTACTGGTATTGAATATAAAAGAGAAAGTTTTAGAGCTTTTGAAGGTAATCCTTTATCTTATTACAGAGGTGGTTCTGATTCTTTTGCAGGTATCAAACCTGATGAAGCTGGAGTTTGGTCTAGAAGTAACTTTGCAATCTATGGTCAATTAGATTATGATATGACTGAAGATTTCTTAATTGGAGCTGCAGTAAGATATGAAGATTTTACAGATGCAGGAGACAATTTTTCATGGAAAGTAAACAGTAGATATAAATTAGGAGACAAAGGCGCATTTAGAGCTTCTTACAGTACAGGTTTTAGAGCTCCTACGTTACACCAAACACATATTACATTAAGTCAATATATCATTGTTGCAGGTTCTTCAGAGCCTCTATTACAAGGTACACTAGCGAATAATAATCCTGCTGTACAAGCATTAGGAGTTCCTAAGCTAACACATGAGATTTCTAAAAATATATCTGCAGGTTTGACCTATAAATTCAATCGTAATTTTTCAGGATCATTAGATTTCTATCAAATTAAAGTGGATGATCGTGTATTATTCTCGTCTCAAATTGGATCTGATAGTGATGACACTACAACAAACCCAGTTGAACAAATTTTAAGCGATAATAATGTAGTTGCTGTACAATTTTTTATCAACGCCGGTGATACAAAAACAACTGGAGCTGATGTCGTATTGAACTACAGAAACTTAATAGAGGGTGAAAATGGTACATTGAATGCAAGTTTCGCTGCAAACTTTAATAAAACTACCTTGGATGAAGTTGCCACTCCTTCTGCTATTTCAAATGCAGGATACAACATCTTTGACAGACAAGAAAAAGGATTGATTACCAATTCTAGACCTAAATCAAAAATGATTCTTGGATTAAATTATGCAACAGATAAGTGGGACTGGAACTTGAACAACACCCGTTTTGGTGAAGTAACAATCACAGCTCCAGCAAGTGGAACAGATCAAGTTTTAGATGCTAAAATTACAACTGACTTAAGTTTTGGTTATAACATTACTGATATGATCACTTTTAGTGGAGGAATCAATAACCTTTTTGATGTATATCCAGATGTAACATTAGCATCAACAGGAACATCTCAAGCAGGTTCTCGATTTAAATACTCATCTGAAGTACAACAATTAGGACAGTTAGGTACTAATTTTACCTTAGGTGTGAACTTTAAGTTCTAAGACTTTTGTTTTAAATTATAAGTTTATTATTTGAATAAGGCACTCAACTAAATTCGTTTGGTTGGGTGCTTTTATAATATATAAAAAAAACCTGAGCAGTTCTGCTCAGGTTTTTTTTATTCAATCATTCTTGTTTTTATATCAGTCGTTGTGCATAAAACGTTGCTTCTCTAACAGTTCTGCTTCTGTCTCTACAACAGCATCATCTGGCACACAGCAATCTACAGGGCATACCGCAGCACACTGTGGCTCTTCATGAAAACCTTTACATTCTGTACATTTGTCTGCAACAATGTAATATACTTCATCTGAAATTGGTTCCTGATCTTCATCTGCATTTGCTGCAATACCATTAGGCAGTACAATATCTCCTGCCAAATCTGTACCATCGGCATACTTCCAATCATCTGCCCCTTCATAAATGGCTGTATTTGGACATTCTGGCTCACATGCTCCACAATTTATACACTCATCTGTTATAATAATTGCCATAGTTTTTCTGTTTCAGTTTACGTATCTTTGCGGTGCAAAAATAAGCCCAATATAATTCACATCCAAAAGAAATACAGATAATGCAAGAACGAATAGATGCTTTTGTAGAACTAGGTAGCTTTCTAAGTCAGTTTTCTAGAGCCGGAATCGTAGAGAAAAATGGTATCCATTTCAATGATTTATTTTTTGATGGATTTAAACATCAGATCAAACTTGCCTCAGAGAAAAACGCATGGTTTACTAGAGAAAACATTCTATTTTCACTAGAAAGTTGGTCTAAAGCTTTGACAAAAGAAAACATGTCTAAATGGTTAGAAAAGCAACAAGTTAACACCAACAAAAGAACAGTAGCGATTGTGATGGCAGGGAATATTCCTTTGGTTGGTTTTCATGATTTTTTGGCGGTGCTAATTTCTGGACATAGTGTCTTGGTAAAGCAATCTTCTAATGATAAGCACCTCCTCCCCTTTCTGGCCAAATATTTAGAGTATGTAAACCCAAACTTCAAAGATGAGATTGTATTTATAGAAGAAAAGCTAGAAGATTTTGATGCTGTTATTGCAACAGGCAGCAATAATACCGCTCGCTATTTTGAACATTATTTCAAAGGAAAACCAAGCATCATTCGCAAAAACAGAAACTCTGTTGCTGTGCTTACAGGAGATGAAAGTGAAGAAGAGATGAAGGCATTGAGTAACGATGTATTTCAATACTTTGGCTTAGGATGCAGAAGTGTTTCCAAGTTGTTCGTTCCTAATGGATATAATTTTGATGCATTTTTTAAAGGTATGTATAACAAGCAAGACATCATTCACAACGCCAAATATGCCAATAACTACGACTATAACAAAGCTGTGTATCTCATGAGTGAGTTTGACATCCTTGAAAATGGTTTTTTAATGATTAAAGAAGATGAAAGCTATGCCTCACCTATTGCTACTATTTTTTATGAATACTATTCAGATCTTGATGCATTAAAACAAAAATTAGACAATGCATCAGAAAACATACAGTGCATTGTTTCTCAAGATTTCTTAAAAAATGAAATCAAATTTGGAGAAACACAGCACCCACAACTATGGGATTATGCAGATGGTATAAATACCCTAGAATTTTTAGGAAATATTTAAAGTACAACCATCTTAAAAAATGACATCTTTGTATCCACAAAGACCAGTAACGAATTAAAAAAATGAAAAAACACAACTTTAGCGCAGGACCTTGTATTTTGCCCGATGAAGTATTAAAAAAAGCTTCAGAAGCAGTTCTTAATTTCAATGATGACAATTTATCTTTGATAGAAATTTCACATCGAAGTCCCTCATTTGTTGCTGTTATTGAAACGGCTAAACAACTCGTCTTAGAATTGTTGAATTTAGAAGGAAAGGGATATAAAGTATTGTTTTTACAAGGTGGTGCAAGCATGCAATTTTTAATGACTGCCTATAATTTACTCAATAAAAAAGCAGCCTACTTAAACACAGGAACCTGGGCAGACAAGGCAATTAAAGAAGCCAAGTTATTTGGTGAACTGCACGAAGTTGCTTCTTCAAAAGAAGCTAATTTCAATTACATCCCCAAAGATTTTGAGATTCCTGAAGATGTTGATTACTTTCACTGTACCAGTAACAATACTATCTTTGGAACGCAAATGAAAGCGTTTCCAAACTTTAATGGGGTTACAGTGTGTGATATGAGTTCTGATATCTTTTCTCGTCAATTAGATTTTTCTCAATTTGATCTCATTTATGCCGGCGCTCAAAAAAATATGGGTCCCGCTGGAACTACATTAGTTGTGGTAAAAGAAGCTATTTTAGGAAAGGTAGACAGACCTATACCCTCAATGCTAAACTACAAAGCACACATAGAAAAAGAAAGTATGTTTAATACACCTTCTGTCTTTGCGGTGTACGTGTCTATGTTAAACCTACAATGGTTAAAAAAATTAGGAGGTATTGCATTTATAGAAAAAGTAAACAAAAAGAAAGCAGCGCTTTTGTATAACGAAATAGACAGAAATCCATTGTTTAAAGGTCTGGTTGCAAAAGAAGATAGAAGTACCATGAATGCTACATTTGCCCTAACAGATCCTGATTTACAAACGGATTTTGATACGCGATGTGCAGCAGCAGGTATTAGTGGAATCAATGGACATCGAAGTGTTGGTGGCTATAGAGCAAGTATGTACAATGCATTGCCTTTATACAGTGTGCAAGTGCTGGTTGATGTAATGCAAGATTTAGAATTAAGTAAGTAACTAAGTACGTCGAATATTTACATACAGTTTTGAAAGAAAAAACTGTTGCCTATATTCCTCGAAATGAATACAAGAATGATGAAAATATTAGCAAATGATGGGATTTCACAGAGTGGAATTTCAATTTTAGAAAATAATGGTTTTGAGGTAATTACTACAAGAGTAGCTCAAAGTCAACTAGAAAATTATATCAATGAAAACGGTATCGATGCGATTTTGGTAAGAAGTTCAACTCAGGTTCGTCAAGAATTGATTGAGGCCTGCCCTAGCATTAAACTTATTGGTCGAGGTGGTGTTGGTATGGACAACATTGATGTTGACTATGCTCTTGATAATGGGTTGCACGTTATCAATACTCCAAATGCATCTTCTAATTCTGTTGCAGAATTGGTCTTTGCGCACCTCTTTGGAATGGTACGCTTTTTACATCAGTTGAATAGAGAAATGCCTTTAGAAGGAGATAGTCGTTTTAAAGACATGAAAAAAGACTTTGGTAATGGCACAGAACTTAGAGGTAAAACCTTAGGGATTATTGGCCTTGGAAGAATCGGTAAAGAGGTTGCTAAAATTGCACTTGGTGTGGGGATGAAGGTAATTGCTACAGATGTTCTTGTTGGCAATTCTGAAGTAACTGTTCCTTTTTACAATGGTCAATCAATTGCTATAGACATTGAAACAGAACCACTTTCTGATGTATTAAAGCATGCAGACTTTATTACAGTGCATGTGCCACATCAAGAAGGCTATGTGCTGGGAACGGATCAATTCAATGCGATGAAAGATGGCGTGGGAATTATAAACGCTGCGCGTGGAGGCAGTATTGATGAGGTTGCTTTGGTTCAAGCCATTACATCAGGTAAAGTGAAGTATGCTGGTTTGGATGTTTATGAACAAGAGCCAACCCCTGAAATTCAACTATTAATGAATCCTGACATTTCTTTATCACCGCATATTGGAGCTTCTACGGTTGAGGCACAAGATAGGATTGGTCAAGAATTGGCAGAACAGATTGTTGAATTACTCTCTTAATTATTCTCATGGCAATAGTTAAACCTTTTAAGGCTGTTCGAGCAACCAGAGATAAGGCTGCACTTGTATCTACCAAATCGCGTGAAATCTATTCGCCTGATATGCTAAATGCAAAATTGGCCTTTAATCCGTACACCTTTTTGCACGTCATAAACCCTGGTTATAAATACGACAAACAGGATATTACTGATGACGTACGCTTTCAACTAGTTCACAATAGATATTTAGAGTTTAAAGAGGAAGGTATTTTTACTCAAGATGAGAACCCTGCGTTTTACATCTATCAGAAGAATACGCCCACACACTCTTTTTGTGGTATTATTGCTGCAACTTCAGTTGTCGATTATGAGAATGATGTTATCAAGAAACATGAGGGCACATTGCAACAACGGGAAGTATTATTTGAAAACTATTTAAAAAATACAGGATTTAATTCAGAGCCTGTGCTACTCACCTATCCAGATAATGATGTAATTACAAGCATCATCAAAAAATATCAAAAAAAGAGACCAGAATTTGAATTTTCAACTACAGATAAGGATACTCATTTGCTTTGGATTGTAAATGACATAAACGATACCCAAGGTATTACTGATACATTTAAAAATGTACATACCTTGTATATTGCCGATGGTCACCACCGTTCTACCTCGTCTTGTCTATTGGCTAAAAGACTCGCAAATGAAAATCCAAACCATAATGGCCATGAGGATTATAACTTTTTTATGAGTTATTTGTTACCCGAAAGTCAATTAAGTATCTATGAATTTAATCGCTTTATAACAGACTTAAATGGGTATACCCATCAAGAATTTCTCATTGAGTTAGATGCACATTTTAGAATTGAAAATCGCGGACAAGACTTGTATAAACCAAGTAAAAAACATCATTTCAGTATGTATTTAAATGGTGAGTTTTATTCGTTATATCTAAGAAAAACAAGTTATGAGTTCACGGATTCATTGAGCACATTGGATTCAGAAATCTTATACCAAACAGTTTTGAAACCTATTTTGGGGATCAAAGATATTAGGAATGCTTCAAAAATTGTATATTCTCAAAACAAGTCTGATAGCCTTGAATTAAAGACAAAAGTGGACACAGGTACTTTTCAAGTATCCTTTGGAATGCTTCCTACATCAATTGATGAGCTAAAAAAAATTGTTGATGCAGGTTTGTTAATGCCACCAAAAACAACCTATATTGAGCCCAAACTAAGAAGTGCATTAACTATTTATGAGTTTTAATTATGATTGCAAAAAACCTACTCAATATAAAAAAAAGCATACCAGATGAAGTGACTTTGGTAGCGGTATCCAAGACCAAACCAATCTCAGATATCAAAGCTGCATATGATGCAGGACAACGAATTTTTGGAGAAAACAAAATTCAAGAAATGGCTGCTAAGTATGACGAGCTTCCCAAAGATATTCAATGGCATATGATTGGCCATTTACAGAGTAATAAGGTAAAATACATGGCACATTTTGTCGATTTAATTCATGGAATTGACAGTTTGAAAACCTTAAAAGAAATCAATAAGCAGGCTAAAAAGCACGGCCGTGTAATT
>JBELDQ010000097.1:0-8134 GCA_042094215.1 Polaribacter sp.
TTAAATTTGAGCGGGCAATTTACGATTTTCATACCTTTGCCAAAAGAGAAACGGTAAATTTTAACTTTTTATATGAGAATTGATAAATATTTGTGGGCTATTCGGGTGTATAAAACCAGGAGTATTGCTACAGATGCCTGTAAAAAAGGGCACGTAAAGCTGGTTGATAAAGCTTGTAAACCCTCAAAGGAAGTGTATGGAAATGAGCTCATTTTGGTAAGGAAAAATCAAATAAATTACAAAATTCAAGTCCTTGACATCCCAGAAAGTCGTGTGGGTGCAAAATTAGCAGATCTATACAGAAAAGACATGACGCCAAAAGAGGAATTTGAGAAGACCAACCTCTTAAAGTATTCGAAAGACTATTATAGAAAAAAAGGAACAGGAAGACCCACCAAAAAAGACCGAAGAGATATTGAAGATTATTACGATAGTTCTTCAGAAACTGAAGACTAAATTTAATATATTTGTTATAAATAGGCTGAAATGAATACACAAAAGAACTTGATTCTAGATGCTGTTCAAATAGAACAAAAGGTAAAAAGAATCGCATATCAGATTTACGAAGAAAATAGTGAAGAAAAAGAAATCATCATTGCTGGTATTGCACAGAACGGGTATATTTTTGCCGAAAAAATTGGAAAATCCCTCTCAGAAATCTCTTCAATAAAAGTTAAGATGTGTAAAGTAACTATGGACAAAAAAAACTTACTTTCTCCTGTAACTACCTCTTTATCGTCAGAGGAGTACCAAAACAAATCATTAGTATTAGTAGATGACGTTCTAAATTCTGGAGGCACGCTTATCTACAGCATCAAACATTTTTTAGAAGTGCCTATTAAACGTTTTAAAACAGCTGTTTTAGTAAATAGAAATCATAAAAACTTTCCGGTCAAAGCAGATTTCAAAGGAATATCATTAGCAACAACATTACAAGAACATGTCGTTGTAGATTTTCTTAATGAGTATCCTAGTGCCTATTTAATTTAAATCGAATTTGATCTAAAACAGCTTGTATCGTTGGCTTATTTACGTCAATTTTAAAATCTGCTTGTTCATAATAGACTGCTCTTTCGAAGAGATGTTTTCCAACATATTCGAGCAATTGCTCTGAATTTAAACCGGCCAAAAGTGGCCTCTTCTCCTTTCCATTTTCCAACCGCGCCACTAACGTTGGAATGGTCGCTTTTAAATAGCAGCTCAACGCGTTGCTTTGATGAATTAAATCCATATTAGTACCGTAACAAGGAGTTCCTCCACCAAGAGACAATATGTAATTCGACTTTGTTGTTAAAATTTCCTTTAAATAAAAAGCTTCTTTTCGCCTAAAATAGATTTCTCCTTTAAGATCGAAGAGTTCGCTTATAGACAATCGTTCTTGTTGTTCTATATAACCATCTAAATCAATGAAAACAACTCCTAAATCGTCGGAAATTCTCTTTCCAATAGTTGATTTGCCGCTTCCCATATATCCCATCAATACAATTTCCATCCAAAAATATTTAATAAGACAAATATCCAAAAAAAAATGAGAAAATATTTTTATTTTATAAATAAATGATAGTATATTTGCACTCGCTTTTAGACAAAGCATGACCTGGTAGCTCAGTTGGTAGAGCATCTCCCTTTTAAGGAGAGGGTCCTGGGTTCGAGCCCCAGCCCGGTCACTAAAAAAGTTAAGCAACAGCTTAGCTTTTTTTATTGACACATTGCACATGTGGCGGAATTGGTAGACGCGCAGGCTTGAGGGGCTTGTAATCGTAAGATTGTGCAGGTTCGACTCCTGTTATGTGCACTTAAAAATTTAAAAAACAACAAGAGAAATAACCTTGTTGTTTTTTTGTTTTACACACACACCATACAACCCCCTGACTTTTAAAACATTTGAGGATATCAATGGTTTGGTTAGGCAAAAAGTAATAGCCCTAAAAATAGACTTATAGGGGTGAATTCTCTCCATTAAACATATGAATTGTGTAGTACACCGATGCTAAGCCTCCAAACAACTTTTAGTAATATGCAACTAGGCATAATTCCAATATCTTTAGTATATGGTTAGCACAAAAGTAAATATCGATTATTGTTACTCATGTATCTTAGTTATCATTAGCATAGTGGCTCTTGCCTCTCTCTACCTGACAGTAAAGTTTCTGCAACAGGTTTTGTTCAATTATTGGATGCAAAACTTTTACATATAACCCCAACTAAAGATACTGTTCAGAATTTCTAACAAAAGAAAAAATGGTAGATCTATCACGATTTCGCCATGTAAAACATAATTGCCTTTTTTTACCCTATATATTTCACAGAAAATTAACGAGACTGCATGCATAAATTAGTATTTTTGTAAGATGGAGAAAAAAAAGCTACTTCTTTTATTTTTGGTAATAACCTCTTTAGGATACTCACAAATAAATACAAAATTAAAAGGTCAAATTGTAAGTGCTACTACTAATAAAGTCCTAAGCGCCGCCCACATTTTGAATTTGAATACAGTTCTAGGAACGATTACCAATGAGAATGGTCGTTTTGAAATTTCTACAAAGGCCAATGACACCATACTCGTTTCTTATTTAGGTTTTCAATCCATCAAACTAAAAGTAACGAATGATTTATTAAAGGGGAACGAATTAATGATCTCCTTGTATGAAAAATCCAATGAAATTAAAGAAGTAGTCATACGATCTACCGCACTCATTGGTGTTTTAGAAGTAGACGTAAAACAAGTACCAAAAGATCGTTTTACACGAATACATATTAACGGTTTACCACAAACGTATGAGGTTGGAAAGCCTGTATCACAAAATATCAATTCACCAGTCGCTGCCTTGTTTAAACCTGTAGATTTTCTGTATAATTTGTTTGGGAAAAAGCCCAAACAATTAAAAAAATTACAAAAACTAAAGAAGGAAGACGATTTGAGGAAAATGTTAAGCGGAAAGTTTGACAGAGAGGTGATGATGGAATATTTACAAATGGACAATAATGAGTTGAGGAAACTTTTGGTTGACTGTAATTATTCAGATTACTTTATTAAAAAAGCGAGTGATCTTCAAATGATAGAAGCGGTTTTAGATTGTTATGAAAACTACAAAGCTGTGAAGAAAGGAAAGATTGAGCGCAATATCTTACCAAACAGAACGAATTAGCATCAAAAAAGGGTGTAACATTAAAATTACCCCCCTTTTATCAACTATTAAAACTAACTAATCAATCTTACTAAAAGACAGATGTCACATATCTGTATCCATATTGTCTTTTACTATTCCAAGAGTTTCTCTTAGTTAAAACTTTTACTACTTTTTTATTTTTATTTTCTTCTCTTAAAGTATTAGATATTTCCATTGTATTGCTTTTTTTTATAACTTAATTACATCTATAAGACTAGATAAAATTGCTTTAGTTACATCATATGCTATATTTAACAGATCTTTAAGAATAAAAAAATCAGCCGGTATGGCTGATTTTTTTATTTATTGGGTGTAAAAACTCTTCTTAAGAGTAGCAGGGACTACTTATTGATTTCCCAAAATTATTGGCAATCCATCCTTTCCAGACCCTATAACAATAACTTTGCTATTCGGAGATTCTGATAGTTTAATAGTCGCCTCAATTCCTTTATCTTGCAAAATTTTGGCATTTAGTGATGCACTCAAAATTCTGTTTGCATCTGCCTTACCTTGCGCCTCAATTCTTACTTTTTCAGCTTCTTTTTTTGCAGTAACCAATCTAAACTCATACTCTAAAGACTCTTGCTCTTGCTTAAGCTTTCGTTCAATCGCCTCTTTAATTGTTGGAGGCAAGGTTACATCTCTTACCAATACCGAATTCAATTGAATGAACTGAGGATCTAAAATTTTCTTTGTTTCTTCAAAAATTTCTGTTTGAATTGCATCTCGCTTTGTAGAATACAATTGCTCTGGCGTATAACGACCTACAACACTTCTTGTTGCTGAACGAATGGCGGGAATAATAACACTTTGCAAATAGTTCTCACCTCTTGTTTGGTGCAATTGAGCAACAGTTTCATCTTTAGCCTGATACAATACGGAAGCATCCAATCTAATTTCTAATCCATTTGACGACAATACAGCCATTTTTTTCTCAAACAATTCTTGCTGTCTTACGTTGTATTTAAATACTTTATTCCATGGCATAACTAGATTAAAACCTTCGTCCAATGGTGGTTTATCAGTGACAACTCCACCGAACATTTTATACAATACTCCACGTTCACCGGAACCTATAGTTACAGCCGATTTAGACACTAAAATAATTGCTATAACAGCAATTACAATAAATAAAACTCCTCCTTTTGGAAATTTTATATCAATTTGTTGATTACTCATTTCTTTTTTTTTTAAGTTATTCAAATTTACAATAAACAGTGCTAAAAACAATGTATATATACAGAATCTTCAAAGAAGTGTTTTTTAAAAAAATCTCAAAAAAAGTCAAACTATTGTTCTAAATTCTCTACATCAAACCTTTCTAATATACCGGACTCAAAATGTGACGTAAGCTGAATGGGATTGCAGCAAACCTCACAATCTTCTATATAGGTTTGTACTGACACACTGCTATCTAATAACATTGAAATTTCTTCCCAGCAATAGGGACATTGAAAAAAATGCTCTATCATATTTTAAACTTTTCCGATATATTTTCGAATAAACCATTCAAGCGAAAACAACAATACTGCTAAAAATAAAAATAGCTTCCATTCTATTAGGTATTGCTGAACCGTTCTTACATCTTGTATCGTAGCATAGCGTTTATCAACTATCAGATCATTGATTAATACATCGTATGTCGACTCGTGATACGTGACTCCTTCTGTATTTTCTGCCAACAGCCTTAAATCACTATAATTTGCCTTCGTAAATTGTTCCTCAATCTGATAGTCGGTAATTCTAAACTGTCCCGTGCGCTTTGCCTTTTGCCCTGCCACAGTAACCGTAAATTCATAATTGCCCGATGAAAGGTCTTCTAGTACTACTTGAAATGACTCATTATTCATAGAAAACGGTACATTTTGGTAGGTATTGGTAGTCAAATCTTTCAACTTTAAATTCAAGACTGCTCTTGCATCAAATTGATAATTCTTATCCACAAAAAATGCATCAATCACAATAGGTGTATTTGCTGCATACACCTTTTCATAATCTAATCTCAAACGAGCTCGCTTTTCGTTCGTGGCGAGGTATTGTACCAGACCTCCCAAAAAAGCATCAAACTCCTGAAACGCATTTGTATTCATAAATGAAGCTGCTCTCCATTTCCAAATACCTTCACCAAAGAGAACTGCGCTTTTTTGGTTTTCATCTTCAAATGTAGCTAACAAAGGCATTTTAGTTTCGATCTCGGCAATGCTCTGGTAGAATAAAGCATCAAATTTACGTTGCATTGTAATTTTACCAAAAACACCTTCTAAGGGAGCAAACGACTCAAAACTGATATCTTTTTGACCAAAAGTTAAAAAGCCATTGTTAAAAATAGCACCAACTTCTTCTACCTGATTGGTATAGTTCCTAGTATAATTCAGTTGAATCTTATTTAAGAAATTCCAATCTGTGTGTTTTCCTGTTATTACAAAATAGTTTGAATTATTTTTTTCAATTTGTTTAAATATAGAAGTAAAGGCTGTTGTTGGTTGATAGATTAAAATAAGTTGAAAATCAGCTAGATTCCCTTTAAAATCACCTACCCTATTCATCGTAACAGAGCGTTGTTTATTTGTTTCGATTGCCTTTTTAAAAGCACCTACATCTGGATGCAAGATTGATGTTAACAACAACACCTTTGTCTGCTCGTTCAATACATCTACCGAAACAGTTTTGGAATTATTCTTTCTATTTTTTTCATTTTTAATGGGTTGTATGCTTGCCTTGTAATACTGAATTCCTTCTTCTTTAGCAGGAATAACTGTACGAATTAATTGCACGGTTTTGTCTGCTGTAAAAGAGACTTTTCTCTTTGCAATCACCTTTCCTCTATGCTCAAGAACAACCTGACTTGACACTGATTCTTCACCATCATAAAGTACGGTAATTTCAATAGGAAACTTATTGTTAAGATAACTATAGGTGTTCACATTGATTTGAGAAATTCGAAGGTCTATTTGCGACAGTGTGTCGCCAATTACCACAGGATACGTATTTTTTTTCGTTCTCACATAGGGATAGAGACTTCCCTTGGTTTGATTCCCGTCAGAAAGCAGTACCATTGGGCCAATATGTCCTTTGTCCAATGCATCAACAGTACGTATTGCATTGTATATATTGGTTTGATTGTCAGAAAATTGTACTGTATCTAAAACAGTAAGTTCTTCTCCAAACTGATACATGGCTACCTCAAATTTTTCATTCAATGCTTGATTCGTACTAAAATCTGCAATCATTTGTCGAATTGAACTTTCTTTTTTCAAAAACTTAATTGAACTAGAATTGTCTACCAAAACAGACAGAATTGGCTTTTTATAGGACACCTCTCCTCTTTCCATCTTTGGGTTTATAAGCAGTAATAGTAGTAAAAAAAGCCCTAAAGCCTTGAAGCTAAAAAGTAAATAAAAAAGTGATCGCCTTTCCTTTTCCTTAAAAAAATATTGAAACCAAGCAACTACTCCGCTAAAAAGTAGTGCAATGACAATGTATATGATAGTTGTTGTATTCAATAAATAAATTTACTCTTGTAAAGCTAACAATTATCGAACTAAAAACCTTGCTAAATACAGAAAACCTACAGCCAAATGCCATAGGTTTTGCTATCTTTTAATATCCATTGTATCTGGTTCAAATTTTTCGCATTCAGGACTTCAATTGAAATAACTTTCTTTTAGGAACAATGCAGGAGCTCTTGTCAAACAGATCTCTTCTCTTTTAAACTATTAGCACGATATATCTTCTTTTTAAAAAAAACTATTAACCTCTATTACTCCGGTTTGCGCTTCTATTTTTATCTGAAGGCTTTTGGTTAAATTTATAAACAAAGCTCAGAGAAAAACGTTGTGCATTTCGACTTCTTTCTTGGTTAATTTTGTAGGAGGCTCCAATAATTTCCTGAATATCCTTTCGTGTATTAAAAATATTTGAGGCATTGAAAACGATACTTCCTTTATTCTTAAGAATGCGCTTACTTATTCCCATATTTAAATTTGAAATTGGTGCAGTTGTAATTTGAGCATTACTGCGTTCTCCTTGGTAATAAAAGCTTGTTTGCATTCTCGTACCACTTGTAATTTTTATGTTTGTCGTGAAATTCACAAACCAAGTTTTATCAGAAAAGGCGGCATCTTTAAAATCAATTGATCCTTTTTGTTTGTATGAATAGAAATTAAAATCACTATTAAATCGCAACCATTTTAGTGGGCTTAAGGATGCAGTTAACTCCATTCCATGCCGCTTCTCTTCGGCCAAGTTAATTGGAGACTGAGTAAAAACACCATTTCCTTCATTTCTTGTTTCAAACTGAAGTACATCACTAGACCCGAGATAATATAGCGAGGAACTGAGTCTAAATGTATTCAAGTTATAGAGCATCGATACTTCAAGAGCATCTGTATAGGTTGGCTTTAAACTTGGGTTTCCTGTAAAACGAGATGTAAAATCTTTCAGCTCATAAAATGGACTTAATAGCCATAGTGACGGTCTGCTAATTCGTTTGCTATAGCTCAGTTGTCCACTCAAATTTTCTTTAAATTGATAGCCAACTGTTGCAGATGGAAATATATTTGAATAGCTATTGTTGGTATCTAGTGTATCATCTGATGCATCAATTACAATAGTTGTATTCTCTAAACGCAAACCAACTTGATAACTTGTCTTGTCTCTATTTCTATTCAATTGAACATAGGCCGCACTAATTTTTTCTTTGTAACTTAATGTATTGTCAATGTGATCTATCGTTTCAAAACTATCATCTACCAATTGTTCTGCTAAAAAGGAATTCGACATCGCTCTACTTTCAAACTTTGCTCCTGTTTCTAAATTGGCAAATTTTCCAATTGGCGTTGTGAAATCCATTTGGAAAACAACATCATCTGTTGCTGCAATTTCTCTTGTTTGAATTGTAGAAATTGCTGTTGTCTCGGGAAAAGTTTCATCCGTTTGAAGCTTCCATTTTTTCTCACTATTCC
>JBELDQ010000098.1:0-7761 GCA_042094215.1 Polaribacter sp.
CATACATAGGTCCGATGATTGGAGCAGTAATTATGTTCCTATTGTCAATGACCAGCAACTTGGGACTCGACTTTCAGACAAGTATCTTACCCACTACAATGTATGTAATGATTGGTTATTTCATTGCTCAATTGATTGATAACTTCTTTAGTCAACCCTTTATCTTTTCAAAAACAACAAAATCACATCCGTTAGAAATTTTCCTTATCATTATCATTGGAGGTTTATTATTTGGAGTTATTGGAATGATCACCGCCGTGCCAATGTACACTGCCTTAAAGGTCATTTTGAAAGAATTTTTGTCTGAAAATAAAATTGTCAAATCATTAACAAAAGACCTCTAATTGAATCCGAACATTTTTCTTCCAGAAGTTCAGCAGTTCATCTCTAATCATTTAAAAACTGACATCCCTAAGTTACTTTTTAAAGGAAGTCCTTTCGAACAAGTCACTATTCAAGAATTGGTCTCACAAATTGTCTCTAAAAATAAATGTGAGAAAAAGCTACCAAAATGGTACCAAACAACTAACATTTATTACCCTCCAAAAGTACACATAGAGCAGACTTCTTCAGAAATAACAGCCACCTATAAAGCGTCGTTGGTTTCTGGAGGTACACTTGTCGATATCACTGGGGGTTTTGGAGTAGATTGCTACTACTTTTCAAAGACCATAGAACAGGTAACTCACTGTGAATTAGACCCAAGGTTATCAACAATTGTTAAAAACAGTTATAAACAATTGAATACCAAAAATATAGCACTGATTTCTGGTGATGGGCTCTCATTTTTACAAACAACTCCATCCAAATTTGACTGGATTTATATAGACCCCTCTCGACGCGACAAAAGTAACAGCAAAGTGTTCTTACTCAAAGATTGTCTACCAAATGTCCCTGATAATTTAGAAATCCTTTTCTCAAAATCTGATGCGATACTCATCAAAAACTCACCAATTTTAGACATCTCAAAAACCATAGAAGAACTTCGCTTTGTAAAAGAAATTCATATTGTAGCGATACAAAATGAAGTAAAAGAATTGCTATTTCTATTAGAGAAAAACTATAACGAAGATATCTCGATAAAAACAATAAACTTCACAAATAACATTAAAAATAAAATTCAAGTATTTGATTTTAAGACTATTAACAACAATACTTCAAAATACTCAAGTCCTAAAAAATACATCTACGAGCCCAATGCAGCCATTTTAAAATCTGGTGGATTTCATGAAGTAGGTGCTCAATTCAAACTTGAAAAATTACACCAACATTCGCATCTATATACCTCAGATGAATGTATTGAATTCCCTGGAAGAACATTTATTGTAAAACATGTCTGTTCATACAATAAAAAAGAAATTCAAAAATTAATTCCTGAAAACAAAGCGAATATAACCACTCGGAACTTTCCAGAAACTGTTGCTCAAATTAGAAAGAAAACAAAAATAAAAGATGGGGGCTCCTCATATCTATTCTTCACAACTGACAAAAACAATAAATATATTGTGCTGATTTGTTCACAGGTTTTCAACAATTAAAAACACAAAAACCTAGAAAACAACAACTTAACCAAGCCTTAGTTTTATACTACAAAGAGAGCTTCGGTTCTCTTTCATTATGTAGCGCTAAGACTTCGTTTAATAGCTAGGTTTTATGTAGCTGATGTATACCAACAACTTATCAACTGAAGCAGCATTCAAAATATAAAATTTACAGTGCTTAGAAAGCCATAAAATAATGAAGAAAAAAAATATACAAAATAGTTACATTAATTAAAAAAAAATACTATATTGCAATATATCAATGATATAAGAAAACATAAATACATTTTGTTAGTTAAGGGGAACAGAATGTATTTAGCCTCTAATTTAGTTTAGAGGCTTTTTTTTTACTCAAAAACTATTATCTAGAAGAAGTAGTAAAAAACATCATGTCGTCTTATACGATATCGAGTCTTCCAAGCATTGCAAAGTACAGAATTGCAGAAACCAATACAAAAATTCGACCAAGATCTATTCAGATCCTCGTAAATGAAATTGCACTTCATCAACATACTTGAACTTTTCGCTGTAAATGACAAGTTTGACTGTCTATCAAGAATGACTCTTAATCGCTGTATTGTAATATTTTAGTAACTTTATACTTCATACAAGGTAAAATGGCAAACAAGAATATTAGATCATTATCATCCAGAAAAGAACTACATGACAATCTGTTTGAAAATATAGCAATAGCCTCTCAGCGTGAAAATGCTAAAAAAGAGCTACAAAGCATATCGAAACGATTTATGTTAGACGACTCAGTCGTTTTAGGTAGCAGTACATTTTATGATTTTACTAGAGCAGAAAATAGAAATAAGAAGGTTCACATCTGCACAGGTACTGCTTGTATGGTTGCAGGTACGCAACAGGATTTGCATAAAGAACTAGAGCATCATTTCCAACCAGATGAAATAGGACATGCCGCATGTATAGGAAGATGCCATAGCAATAATGCCTTTATGCACAATGATAGAACCTACAACGCATCCTCTAAAGAAGAAATTGAGAACATCCTCAAAAAGAAAAACCAACAAGACAACAACTATCATGTTGCTTCAAATACAATACCTATTTTAACAGGAAAGTTAGCCAATATTACTACTTTTTATGCATTAGCGAATATACATAAAGAGACTCCACAAGATACCATTGCCCAACTTAAAACTGCAAACCTTCGAGGACGTGGTGGTGCCGGGTTTCCATTTTGGTTCAAATTAGATGCGGTATACAAGGAACAACAAGATCAAAAATACATTGTATGTAATGCAGATGAAGGCGATCCGGGTGCCTACTCAGATATGTATCTATTAGAACAACAACCACATAAGGTTTTATTTGGAATGTACATGTCTGGAATCACAGTTGGTGCATCTATGGGTGTACTATACATTCGTGGAGAATACCCAGATTCGATACGAATAGTGAATGAAGCCATACAAGAATTGAAAACACATTGCTTAATTGGTGAGTTTACATTTAAAATTATTCGAGGTCAAGGCTCTTATGTTTGCGGAGAAGAAACTGCCTTATTAAGCTCTATTGAAGGCTTGCGTCCAGAAGTTCGAGTTCGACCTCCCTATCCAGCACAATATGGATTGTATGGAAAACCAACGGTATTGAGCAACGTAGAAACATTTGCCAACATACATTGGATTTTAGAGAACAGCGGTGCTGCCTATGCAGCACTTGGCACTAAAAATTCTTCTGGAACTAAATTGGTCTCTTTAGATAGTTTTTTCAATACTCCGGGTATCTATGAAATTGAAATGGGAACTCCATTGCAAACTATTTTCGATGACTTTGGTGGAGGGTTTAAAGGAGACCTTAAAGGATTTCAAATTGGTGGACCATTAGGAGGTATTGTTCCTCTCCATAAAATTTCAGAATTGACATTAGATTTCGAATCGCTTCATGACCATGGTTTTCTATTGGGACATGCAAGTATTGTTTCCATACCATCCAGTTTTCCGATGGTTCAATTTTTAGCGCACTTAATGGAGTTTACTGCAGATGAATCTTGCGGAAAATGCTACCCATGTCGCATCGGTTCTCATAGAGGTATGGAAATGCTTCAAAAAGCACAAAATTCTGATTATAAAATTGACAGACAACTTTTTGACGATCTACTTGAAACGCTAGAAATAGGATCTCTTTGTGCATTGGGTGGCGGAATTCCATTGCCTGTAAAAAATGCTTTGGAGTATTTTAAAGACGAATTGAAAGTGTATTTTACAAACTAGCAATATGAGAGCATTTATCAACAACATAGGGTACGAATTCAATGAAGGAGAGACCATCTTAGCATTTGTAAGGCGGATAGAAAGCAACAAAGATGCAATTCCAACCATGTGCCAGGATAATCGATTAGAAAATTTTGGTTCGTGTAGAGTTTGCTCTGTAGAGGTTGCTCGTGAAAAAGATGGACCAACAAAAACCATGGCTTCCTGCCATACACCGATTGGTAAAGACCAGTATATCTATCACAATACGGCTAAAATGAAGCGCCTTCGCAAACATATTGTAGAGCTCATCTTAACAGACTATCCAAAAGACAAAATACATGCACCAGTGCATAAAAAAGCAACGCCTTTTCAAGAAACCATTGCTCAAATTGGAATTCCAGATGTGCGTTATCCTACAGGTAGTAATCATTTAGACATCCCAAAGGATCACGCACACCCATATATCAAATCAGATTTAGCACAATGTATCAATTGTTTTAGATGTGTTCGAGCCTGTGAAGAAATTCAAGGAGATATGATATTAGGTATGACTGGTCGTGGATTTGCGACTAATATTATCAAAGGATTTGATAGTTCTTTTGATGAATCTGCCTGTGTTTCTTGTGGTGCTTGTGTACAAACATGTCCTACTGAAGCATTGACAGATGCCAATGAAACAAAAACACTGCTACCAGATAAAACTGTAAGAACAACATGTACCTATTGTGGGGTTGGTTGTCAATTAGACGTGTCTGTAATAGACGGAGAAATTAAAGGAATCCAAGCACCAGAAACAGCAGAAGTTAATGAAGGACACACTTGCTTAAAAGGTCGGTTTGCTTTCCGGTTTTACAATCACGAAGAGCGCTTAAAAGAACCGATGATTAAGAAAAATGGGGTATTTGAAGAAGTTTCTTGGAGTGAAGCTTACGATTTTATAGCCTCAAAAATGTTACACATCAAAAACACCTATGGTCCAGACGCTATTGGCGGAATTTCATCATCGAGAGCCACGAACGAAGAAAATTACTTAATGCAAAAGATGCTACGTGTAGCCGTCGGAACCAATAATATTGATGGCTGCGCCCGTGTCTGTCACGCACCTACTGCCTATGGCATGCAGCAGGCTTTTGGTACGGGAGCCGCTACAAATTCAGTGGAGGATTTAAAACAAACAGATGCTATTTTTCTCTTTGGAGCGAATCCGATTAAGGGGCATCCTGTGACAGGAGCTAAAATTAAGCAGGCCTTCATGAAAGGAGTTACATCGATTGTTGTAGACCCTATCAAAACGAAATTAGCAGATCTCGCTACCTACCACTTACAAATTAGACCTGGGACCAATGTTGCGATTTTAAATATGTTATCGCACTACATCATTATGGATCATTTGGTAGATGAAACATTTATAGCACATCATACTGAAAAATACAGTGAGTTTAAGAATCATGTTGCGCATTTAAATATGGATGAACTCGCACTCTTAACTGGAGTGGATAAGGCATTGGTCAAAAAAGCTGCGTTTGCTTATGCATCTGCAGACCGAGCTATGGAGTTTCATGGGCTAGGTGTTACTGAACACTTTCAAGGAAGTAAGACAGTCATGTTACTCTCTAACTTGGCCATGATGACCGGTAATATTGGTAGAAATGGTGTTGGGTTGAACCCTTTACGTGGACAAAATAATGTTCAAGGAGCTGCAGACATGGGTGTTCAACCGCATCAAGGTGCTGGATATTTAGACATAAACAAACCTGAAGTTCAGGCCTATTATGCCGATAAATATGGAGTAGAGAAAATGCCAGAAAGAGAAGGCTATAAAATTCCGCAAATGTTGGACGCTGCTATTGATGGAAAATTAAAAGCGCTTTATATTATGGGAGAAGATACCATTATGACCGATCCAAATACCAATCATAGTATCAAAGCTTTTGAACAGTTAGAGCTCATTGTTGTTCAAGAATTATTTATGACAGCGACTACAGAAATGGCGGATGTGGTATTACCCGCTTCTTCCTATTTCGAAAAAAATGGAACCTTTACCAACGGAGAGCGTAGAGTGCAACGCGTAAATAAAGTAGTTGAACCTATTGGAAACACAAAGCCTGATGGTCAAATTATTATAGATATGATGGATCGATTGGGATACCAACAACCAACAGGAAGTACGTACAATGCAGCTCAAGTGATTGAAGAAATTTCAGAAGTCATTCCTTTTATGAAAGGGCTATCTTGGGATCGTTTGGGAGAAAACGGATTGCAATGGCCTATCAATGAAGATGGTACCGATACAAAAATGCTACACGTTGCTGGGGCATTTAAAAAAGGAATTGGAACTTTTCATCATTTTGATTTTGAAGAGTCTCCGGAAATCCAAACACATGGAAATCAGTTTCCATTTATCCTCACTACCGGAAGAGAGCTTGAACACTACAATTCTGGGACCATGACCCGAAGAACAGACAATCAAAAACTCCTAGCAAAAGATGTGTTAGAGGTACACCCAAAAGATGCTAGAAAAAAAGGAATTCAAGACAACGAAACGGTTCGGATTTTTTCAGATCGAGGTAGCGTAGAGATTCCAATTAAATACTCTAAAAATGTAAAACGTGGCGTTGTTCGAACCACATTTCATCAACCAGAAGTTTTTATCAATATCATTACTGGAAGTGTTGGTGATAAAGAAACACTCACACCAGAATATAAAGTTGTAGCAGTAGATTTTGAGCGAATATAATGTAAAAAACAAAGGGCATGTTGCCTATGACGGACTTCTTATTTCGCAGCGCGAAAAGAAAAAAGTCTCTGACGGAATTGTTGTAGAAGCTGCTTTACAGATCAACATCAATGGAGCGTCCTATACAGTAGTCATGCGCACACCTAGTGATGACATTGAGCTGATTAGAGGCCTGCTCTATGCAGAGGATATTTACAAAGGCCGCACACCTTTTGAGGTTCATATAATTGAAGAACAACCGAATGGCTTTTCAATTATCAATGTAGAAATCCCAAAAGAAAAGCTTGGAAAAGGCTACCTCAACAAACGAACGTTATTATCTGTTTCATCCTGCGGAATCTGTGGAAAACAAGATCTGAAAGACATTGAAATAAAGGGCAATCCCTTAAAAAACAAACAATCATTCTCAACAAAAGAAGTCCAACAGATGTCAAAAAAAATGGGTAGTCTTCAAACTATTTTTAGAGAGACTGGAGGTAGTCATGCGGCAGCTATTTTTAACAAGTCCTATGAATTACTGACCATCAAAGAGGATATTGGGAGGCACAATGCAGTAGACAAAGCCATCGGTGAGATGCTTGCCACACAACAATTAAAACAAGCTTATTGCATACTCGTGAGCGGCAGAGTATCCTATGAAATCATTTCCAAAGCATTTATTGCAAACATCGGAATCGTTGTAGCCGTATCTGCTTGTTCAAGTTTGGCAATTGATTACGCAAAAGAATTTGGAATTTGCCTCATAGGTTTTAGTAGGACAAATAAAATGACTATTTATGCACATCCAACTAAAGTTGATTGATGACCCCATGAAAAAGACAACACTATTTTACATAGCGCTATTCGCAGCAAGTGCGCTCTTCTCACAAGAATTACAAAAGACTCCTAAAAAACAAACGCAATTAAGTTTTGGCGCCATCGACTATATGTCTATTCAGATGCCATTAGATGAAGATGGAAATCCTGAAATAAATATGGGAGTGACTGGAATCCATTATAACCTATGGATGAACAAATCCTTGTATGCCGGATTGGGTTTTTACGGCTCTGTTAATGGCAAACGCGGAGGTATGTTTACTCTTGGTATCAATGCAGGTGTTCGAAAAGCACTCACAAAAAAAATATTTATAGATGCCGGCATTCATATTGGAGGCGGCGGCGGCGCCTCTACTCCAGATGGTGGTGGTGCTTTTCTATTGCCTCACCTAAATATAGGCTATCAGTTTAAAAACTTCTCTACCACATTTGGTTATAGCCATAT
>JBELDQ010000099.1:0-7731 GCA_042094215.1 Polaribacter sp.
ATGTCGTTTCTAAATAAGTGTGTTTCTTTTTCTGTAGAAAGATGAAATACATGCAGTCTTGCTCCTGTTTTTTTTGCGAGTTCAATAGCTTTAGAAGAAGAGATGTAACAAGCTTCTTCGCTTCTTATAGTTGGATGCAGTTTTATGGGAATGTCATCTCCATAGATGGCTTTGTAATGGGCTGTGTTTTTTTTAATGGTTTCCTCATCTTCACAATGAACAGAGATAAGCATTTTAGTAGATGAAAATATTTTTTCCAGTACTTGTTCATTATCGACGAGCATATTTCCTGTAGAAGAACCGAGGAATAACTTAATACCAGCCACATTGTTAGGATTGGTTTTTAGTAGTTCTTCTAAATTATCATTTGTTCCTCCAAACATGAAAGAATAGTTTGCATAGGATGATTCTGAGGCAATGATAAACTTTTCTTCTAATAATTCTTGCGTGGTGGCTTGAGGCACTGTATTGGGCATTTCTATAAAAGAAGTAATACCCCCAGCAATGGCAGCTTTACTTTCTGTAGCAATGTTTGCTTTATGTGTTAGGCCTGGTTCACGAAAATGAACTTGATCGTCAATTACGCCAGGAATTAAATAGGATCCATTGGCATCAATTACTGTAGTTTGATCAGTAGCCTTTATTTTTTTTGCTATTTTTTTAATGATGTTATTTTCAATTAAAACATCTCCGGTAAAAACCGATTGCTCATTAACAATTTGAGCGTTCTGTATGAGAGTAGTTGTATTCATGTTATTTCGGGATGCCTTTTAGGCGTAATTTTAAAACTCCAAAGAGTGCTTCATACACAATGGAGCCACTCATTTTTGATTGTCCTAAGGTTCTATCAGTAAAGATTACGGAAACTTCATGTATCTTAAATTTGTGTTTCCATGCTTTAAATTTCATTTCAATTTGAAAGGCGTAGCCAACAAATTTAATCTTGTCTAATTGAATCGTTTCTAAGACTTTTCTTTTATAGCATACAAATCCTGCTGTTGTGTCATGAATAGGGATTCCTGTTATAAAACGCACATATTTTGAAGCAAAATAAGAGAGTAGTACTCTCTTCATAGGCCAATTCACAACATTCACTCCTTTCGAGTATCTCGATCCAATTGAAACGTCAGCACCTGTTTCTACACATGCATTGTAAAGCCTTTCTAGATCTTTTGGATTGTGAGAGAAATCGGCGTCCATTTCTATCATGTATTCATAGTTTTTGTCGAGCGCCCATTTAAAACCATGAATATATGCAGTGCCAATGCCGTTTTTGTCTAAGCGTGTTTCTAAGTGCAGTTTGTCTGGAAACTCTGCTGTTAAACGTCTCACAATTGCAGACGTTCCGTCTGGTGAGTTGTCGTCAACAATTAATATATGGAAAGATTTTTTTTGTTCAAAGACAGCTCGAATAATGGCTTCAATGTTTTCTTTTTCGTTATATGTCGGTATGATTACTAGTGTGTGAGACATTCTTTTTTTGAACTAAAAATAACTATAACAAATATACGCTATTTTATTACTAATTTTGTCTATAATTTTTTAGATAGTAACAGCATGGAGGCCATAGACCGAATGGATTTTTCTAATAATTGGATAACGCTTGTTTTTATGAGTTCGTTGTTGCTGCTTGTTATACTAAAAACAAGCAATCAGCAAAAGTTGTTAGGTTACTTTACGGCCCTTTTTAGTAGCGGTTTTATCGCAAAGAAAACCGAAGAAAGAGCATCGTTTTTTAATTTTTTTAACCTTGTTTTATTGTTTTTTTCCTCCATAGTGTTTGGTCTTTTTTTTACTTTAGTTGCAGCGGCTTTTTTTTCTACTACTTTTAGTTTTTTAGTTTTCACTGCGGCCCTGGGCCTCGTGTTTCTTGTAATTACATTTTTTCAGCTATTAGATCTTATGCTGTCGAAAATATTTGACATTCAAGACGAGATAGGGTATTTTCTTTGTGCGAAACGGGCGTACCTTCACAACATTTCTTTGCTGCTTTTTCCGGTATTGATCATTGTTATGTACAATGACTTGAGTTCTATGCTACTCTTTGTGATGTTTGTTGCTTTGTTTTTACTGTCTTTACTGCTCTTAGTCGTAAATAACAAAAACTTGATTGTTAGTAAGTTGTTCTATTTTATTTTGTATATTTGCGCCCTTAAAATAGCCCCATTGTTTTTTTTGTATAAAATAATGGTTTAAAAAAAAAGATGTATGAAAGTGAAAACAATATTGGTGTCACAGCCTGCCCCTAAAACAGAAACTTCACCCTATTTTGATCTTTCTGATAAACAAAAAGTGAAGATTGATTTTAGATCTTTTATTCATGTTGAGGGTGTAGAAGTAAAAGAAGTTAGGGCTCAAAAAGTAGACTTAAACAACTTTACTGCAATTATATTAACGAGTAGAAATGCTGTTGATAATTTCTTTAGAATTGCAGAAGAAATGAGATTTAAAGTCCCTGATACGTTAAAGTATTTTTGTCAGTCTGAGGCAGTGGCCTATTATTTGCAAAAATATGTTGTTTATAGAAAGCGTAAAATTTATGTTGGGACAAGAACATTTCCAGAGCTTTGTAAGCTAATTAAAAAGCACAAGGACGAGAAGTTTTTATTACCATCTTCAGATAAGTTAAAGCCTCTAATTCCCTCTGAATTAGAAAAATTAGGTGTGAATTGGAAGCAAGCTATTTTGTATAGAACTGTGGTAAGTGATTTGTCGGATTTAGAAGATGTTTTTTATGATATTTTAGTATTTTTTAGTCCTTCAGGGATCGATTCTTTGTTTAAGAATTTTCCAGAGTTTAAACAAAATGACACAAAAATTGCAGTTTTCGGTAATTCTACCGTTAGGGCGGCTACTGAAGCTGGACTAAAGTGTAACATTACTGCGCCAACTCCAGAAACACCATCAATGACTATGGCTTTAGAGAAATTTATAAAAGAAGAAAACGGAAAAAAGTAATTCCTTTTATACAAATTCATTAGAACCGAGCATTATTTTATTGCTCGGTTTTTTTTATGCAAATAATGTAGCAAAAGCTTCTTCTATTTTTCCAACTAATACAAGTTGTATAGTGCGGTTTCTACTGGTAATTTTATTGTACTTAGAGGTTACAAACTTTTGATATCCGAGTTTTTCAGCCTCTAGTATACGCTGGTCAATTTTAGACACAGGTCTTATTTCTCCTGCTAAACCTACTTCTGCTGCAAAGCAAACATGAGGGGAAATAGCAATGTCTTGATTTGAAGATAAAATTGCTGCAACAACAGCTAAATCAATGGCTGGGTCGTCTACTTGTATGCCTCCAGTAATGTTCAAAAAAACATCTTTTGCGCCCAATTTAAAACCAGCTCTTTTTTCTAAAACTGCTAAAATCATATGCAGTCTTTTTAGGTTGTAGCCTGTTGTAGAGCGCTGAGGAGTTCCATAAACAGCAGTGCTTACCAGTGCTTGAATTTCAATCATTAAGGGTCTTAGTCCTTCTACGGTAGAGGCAATGGCGGTTCCGCTTAAATCATCATCTTTCTTAGAGATTAAAATTTCAGAGGGATTGGATATTTCTCTCAATCCATTAGATAACATTTCGTAAATCCCCAATTCTGATGTTGATCCAAACCTGTTTTTCTGGGCTCTTACGATTCTGTAGGTGTGGTTTCGGTCGCCTTCAAATTGTAAAACCACATCTACCATATGTTCCAATATTTTGGGGCCTGCAATTTGGCCTTCTTTATTAATGTGGCCAATTAATAATACGGGGGTTTCGGTTTCTTTTGCGAATTTAATCAATTCTGCTGTTGTCTCTCTAATTTGAGAGATACTTCCAGGTGATGCGTCTATTGCACTAGTATGAAGTGTTTGAATTGAGTCTATTATTAAAAATTCTGGATGAATTTCTTCAATGTTTTTAAATATTTGCTGTGTGTTTGTCTCTGTTAGTATGAGACAATTTGAGTCTTTAGAATCAATTCTTTGGGCTCTCATTTTTATTTGAGATTGACTCTCTTCACCAGAAACATAGAGGACTTTTTGAGAGATTCGAAGTGCTACCTGAAGCAAGAGAGTTGATTTTCCTATTCCCGGTTCTCCTCCCAGTAAGGTAACAGATCCTTTTACCAACCCTCCTCCCAGAACTGTATCTAGTTCTTTATTGTTGGTTTTAATTCGTTCTTCTGAGTTTAACTGAATCTCATGAATTCGAAGTGGAGTGGTTTTTTGTTGTTTCGGCGTGGTTTGTTTCCAATTTCTTTTCTCTTCTTTATGAACAATTTCCTCTACAATAGTGTTCCACTCATTACAGGTAGAACATTGTCCAGTCCATTTGGGAGTTTGAGTTCCACAGTTTTGACAAAAAAAAGAAGTTTTAACCTTGGCCATTATATATTGTTTATGCAAGCTTAAAGTTACAAGTTTCAAAGTTATTGAAACTTAAAAAACTTACTTGTTTTTATTATAGATAGGGAGTACTAAGAATGAGAGTCCACCAAAAATGATAATCATGGCAGTTTGCGCTGTCCACATAATCCAACCAAATGCAGTTGCAGGTTCTTCAGGTACTCCAAACAGAGCCAATGCGCTAGCAACAGCTATAGGGTATAAACCAATTCCGCCATTTGTTGCTGCGATACTAAAACCACCAGCAATAAAACCAATAAGGATGCCGCCAAAAGGAACTTCTAAATGATCAATTGAAGGGATTGTTGCCCAAAACATAGCAATGTACATTACCCAAATAAAAAGCGTATGAAAAATGAAGGCCCATTTATTTTTCATTTTAAAAATACTAGTCACACCTTCAACGAGTCCAGAGATGAAGTTTTTAATTTTCAGAGCAATCCCTTTTTTTGCCTTTTTGATATACAATGAAAAGATGTAAAAGCCAATGAAAAGGCCAGATAGAATCAGAATTATTTTTGTCAAGTCGAAATTTTTGACAAGGAGGTTGTAGATGAAATCAAACTGAACAAAAAGGGTGATAACAATAATTAAAAGCATCATAACCAGATCTGCAATTCTTTCTGCAACAATGGTTCCAAAGCCTTTTTCAAAAGGGATGCCTTCGTAATTAGTCAAAACAGCAGCCCTAGATACTTCACCAGCTCGAGGAACTGCTAAGTTCACAAGGTAACCAACTAGAACAGCGAGTATACTGTTGGTGAGTTTGGGCTTGTGGCCAATAGGCTCTAGCATAAATTTCCATCGATAGGCTCTAGATAAATGACTAAGAATTCCAAAAAACAATCCCAATACAATCCAACCGTAATTGGCGTTTTTAAAATAGGTTGCTAATGTTGCAATTGAAATGCTTGCTAAAGAATACCAAACCAAAAGCCCTCCAAAAGAAAGAGGTAATAAAATTTTTAATGTTTTTTTAATGGTTGGGTTCAAGGCTATGATAAAGTGTTTGTTGCTTCGTTCGGAAAAACTAACGAAGGTTTGAATTCTTTTGCTTTTTCAAAATCCATAAAGGCATAGGTAATTAGGATAAGCACATCGCCAACAGCCACTCTTCTCGCTGCTGCTCCGTTTAGGGTGATCTCTCCACTCCCTCTTTTCCCTGGAATGGCATAGGTGTCTAGTCTTTCTCCATTGTTATTATTGACAATTTGAACTTTTTCTCCTTCAATAAGATTTGCAGCCTCCATCAAGTCTAAGTCAATGGTAATGCTTCCTATATAATTTAAATCTGCACCGGTTACTTTAACCCTGTGAATTTTAGATTTTACTACTTGTACCAACATGGCGCGAAAATAAAGCTTTTAAATGGTTTAATAAGTTAAAAAAATATAAAAAGAATGCTCACCTACTGGTAGGTAAGGAGATATTGTCTATCAATCGAACATTTCCCGCGTTGACAGCGATAAACGCTCTGTAGGTCTCCCCTTTTTTAAAACTACTTGCTTCTTGAAGGGTGTCTTGGTTTGCAATGGTAAAATATTCTAAGGTTAGTAGGTTATTGCTGTTAAATTGCGCTTTCACGAAGTTGTTAATATCATCGATTTGGTGTGATTTTGTTAAATCACAAACCCTTTTTAGAGTTTGGTATATGAGTGGAGAAGCATTTCTTTGTTCTAAAGATAATCGCGCGTTTCTCGAACTCATTGCCAGTCCATCTTTCTCCCGGTGTATTGGACACCCAATGATCTTGACACCTAGATTTTCTTGTTGTGATAATTTTGTAACAACTTGAAGTTGTTGGTAGTCCTTTTCTCCAAAATACGCACGATGTGGTTGTATGATATCAAAAAAGAGTTGAATAATGGTTGCAACCCCATCAAAATGACCTTTTCTATATTTTCCTTCCATTTGGTTTTCAATACCTCCAAAAGAATAATTTTTAGAGCGAATAGCATCAGTGTAAATCTCATCAACAGATGGTATAAATACAATATCGCAAGCAATGTCGCTGAGCATATTTAGGTCATTTTCTATTGTTTTTGGGTATTTTTCTAGGTCTTCAACTTTGTTAAATTGAGTAGGGTTGACAAATATAGTAACTATAGAAATATGGTTGTCTTTTCTAGATTTTTCAAGCAAAGAAAGGTGTCCTTGGTGCAACGCACCCATGGTTGGAACAAACCCAATCTGCTTATTTTCTTTCTTAAGCTCAGAAAGAGAAGCGACTAAAGCTTCTTTTTTTTTGAAAATTTGCATAAATACTCTGTGTTAAATGTGTGCAAACTTAGTATTTTAACACGAAATTAGCATAAAAAAGTGTATTTTTGCAATTCTTATAAAATGAATTGATTCAATGAAGGATAAGAGAATATTATATGTTTCGTCAGAAGTAGTACCATATTTGCCGGAAACAGAGATGGCATCTACAGCATTTAATGCTGCTAGAAAAGCACACTCTAAAGGAGTTCAAACACGTATTTTTATGCCAAGGTTTGGCGTAATCAACGAGAGAAGACATCAGTTACATGAAGTGATTCGTTTGTCAGGGATGAATTTAATAATTAATGACATGGATATGCCTTTAATTATTAAAGTAGCTTCAATTCCAAAAGAACGCATGCAGGTGTATTTTATAGATAACGACGAATATTTTAAACGTAAAGCTATTTTTACAGATGAAGATGATTCGTTATTTGACGATAACGATGAAAGAGCTATCTTTTTTGCAAAAGGTGTTATTGAGACTGTAAAGAAGCTAAATTGGGCTCCAGATATTATTCACATCCATGGTTGGATGGCTTCCTTACTTCCTTTATATCTTAGAGAATTTTACAAAGAAGAGCCCTTATTTAATGAAAGTAAGATCGTTACTTCTGTGTACAATAATGATTTTGAGGGCTCGTTAAATACTTCATTGGCAGAAAAGGTGAAGTTTGATAAAATTGCTTTAGAGAAAACAGCGGTTCTTGAAGCGCCTAATCATACAAATATTTTAAAAAGTGCCATTGAAAACTCTGATGCTGTTATTAAAGGAAGTGAAAGCATTTCGGATGAATTAAATGCCTTCATTCAGGATAGTGATAAACCTGTTTTAGATTATCAGACAGAAGAAACATTAACGGAAGCTTATTTAGATTTTTATGCTAACGAGGTTTTAGCAGAATAACAATTATTTTTAGTAAAAATGATAAAAAAAAGTGTATATTTTGCTATATTCACATGCTTCGCTGTTGCAGTGATATCATGTGAAAAAGACTTTAACGATGTTCAGTCAACCGTAGTATCAAATTCAAAATTTGAAACCAAAGACACAATCATCGAGGTTGTTTTGACAAACAA